>JALSIX010000052.1 GCA_026989655.1 Caldilineaceae bacterium | reverse complement strand
GGTCTCCTTGGCCCAGTAGATGAGGGGGGTGTCGCAGCGCCAGCAGAAGGGATAGGTGTGCTCGTAGGTCTCCGCCCGGTAGAGCAGGCCCCGGCCCTCCAGATCCTGGATGATGGCCGGGTCTGCATCCTTGACGAACTGGCCGGCCCAAGGGGTGACCTGGGGCTTGAAGCGGCCGGACGCGTCCACCGTGTGGAGGATGGGCAGGCCGTGTTCCTGGCCCACTCGCAGGTCGTCCGCGCCGAAGGCCGGGGCGATGTGGACGATGCCCGTGCCGTCCTCCACGCTGACGAAGTCCGCGGCGATGACGTACGCGTAGTCCTGTTCTACCGGCAGGAAGCGGAAGAGGGGCTCGTAGTGGATCCCCACCAGATCCCGGCCCTTGATCGTCTCCAGCACCTGGTAGCCGGGCTCCAACACCTCCAGCCGGTCCTTGGCCAGGTAGAGGCGGTCGCCGGACACATCCTGGACCAGGACGTAGTCGATCTCCGGGCCCACGGCCAGGGCCACATTCCCCGGCAGGGTCCACGGCGTGGTGGTCCAGGCCAGGAAATAGGTACGTTCCTGGGGAGTTCCGTCGGGCCGGAGGAGCTGGAACTTCACGTACACGCTGGGGTCCACGGTGCCCTCCTTGTAGCCCAGGGAGAGCTCGTGGCTGCTCAGGGGGGTGCCGCACCGGGGACAGTAGGGCACCACCTTGTACCCCTGGTAGAGGAGGCCCCGGTCCCAGAACTGCTTCAGGATCCACCAGAGGGACTCGATGTACTCGTTCCGCATGGTCACGTAGGCGTCCTCCAGGTCCACCCAGAAGGCCATGCGCTCGGTCAGGGCCTCCCAGTCGGCCAGGTACTCCCAGACCGACCGCTTGCACATCTCGTTGAACTTCGCGACCCCGTAGGCCTCGATCTGGTCCTTGCCTGTCAGGCCCAGACGCCGCTCCACCTCCAGCTCCACGGGCAGGCCATGGGTGTCCCACCCCCCTTTGCGCAGGCAGTGGTATCCCTGCATGGTCTTGTAGCGGGGGAACATGTCCTTGAAGGCCCGGGCCAACACGTGGTGGATGCCCGGCCGGCCGTTGGCCGTGGGCGGCCCCTCGAAGAAGACATATTCCGGCCCCCCTTCCCGCTCCTCCACCGAGCGGCGGAACACGTCCCGTTCCTTCCACAGCCGCAGGATCCGCTCTTCCACCTCCGGGTAGTGGACGGAGGCCTGGACGGGTTCGAACGGTTGGGTCGCAGTCTGGGTCCTGTCCATGGTTCGTCTTCCCCGCTCTCATGTACTCGCACACCGCAAACGGCGCAACACACCGGGACGGCCTCCCCGCCCCCAAGCACATGGCCTGTCTCAGCCGATGCCCTCACCCCACATCCCGCCCTCCTCGGGCAGTGCCCGAGCCGGCATGGCTGCCCGGGCCCCTGGAACGCAGCCGCTCCGGCCGGGCCCACCCCCAGCCCAGCTTGTACAGCCGTCGTTCCACCCAGATGGCGTAGCTGCTGTGGGGCCAGTCCTCCGGCCGGGTCACCAGCCCAGCCGCCACCGCCGCGTAGTGGATGCCGTCCAGGATCCGGGCAAAGTCGGGCAGGTCCTGGACGCGCTGCAGGGAGATGGCTGGCGCCCACACCACCAGGGGGCCGGGCATGCCCATGAGCTGGGCCCAGGCCTGCTCGTAGCGGCGCTGCAGGTGGCGCACAAGGGGCAATGGGCGGCTCCCCGCCCGGGGTCGGATCAGGAGGTGCACCCGGCTGGGGAGGATCGCCCAGCCCAGCAGCTCGAAGGAGATCGGGGCCCGCATCTCCGCCCACACCCTGCGCAGCAGCTCGGCAGCGGCCGCCTGGCCGAACACCGGCTCCCCGTCCACCGTCTGGCAGACGACGGCGACCACGCCGGCCCGGAAATAGGGGGCGTAGGCCGAGAGGGGTGGATCCGGGACGATGGACATGGTGGCCGACAGGGACCAAGCCCCCCTCTACGCGTCCTGCACTGACCCATCACGTATCACGCCTCACGCATCCTCCCCCTCCCCGATCTCCACGTAGATCCGCTTGTTGATCTTCCCCTTGCTCCTGTAGTCCACCACCCGCATGGGGCCCACCTCTCGGGTGTTGTGCACGTGGGTGCCCCCATCGGCCTGGAGGTCCAATCCCACGATCTCCACCACCCGCACCTCCTGGATCTGGGGCGGCAGGAGGTTGATCTTGGTCCGGATCAGGTCCGGGATCTGGAAGGCCTCCTCTCGGGGTAGGATCCGGGTGCGGACCTCTCGGGCGGCCCGGATCTCCGCGTTGCACCGAGCCTGGATCTCCTCCACCAGCTCCCGATGCAGCCCCGCGAACTCGAAGTCCATGCGCCCCCGGCCCGGCTCCATGTTGCCTCCGGTCACCTGGGCGCCGTAGTCCCGCCAGACCACCCCACAGAGGACGTGCATGGCCGTGTGGGTGCGCATCAGCAGGTAGCGCCGTTCCCAGTCCAGCTCCCCGCGGACCGGCTGGCCCACGGCCAGAGCCGGCCCCGCGCCGTCGGCCACCTCCAGGGTGTGCCAGACCTGCCCGTCCGACCGTTCCCTGCGCACCTGGCGGACGGGCAGGCGCTGCCCGTCCACCACCAGCCAGCCGGTGTCGTGGGGTTGTCCCCCTCCCCCCGGATAGAAGGCCGTCCGATCCAGGACCACCCGATGGCCATCCACCGCGACGATCCGGGCATCGAACTCCCGCAGGTAGGCATCCTGGTAGTAGAGCAGCTCGGCCATGCCTCCACCCCCACTCGACCGTGTCCTCGTTGACGGCCTCCGGCCCTCAACACCCCCAACAACAAGAACCCCGCAACAACAAGGCCCATCCCCTCACGGGGACGGGCCTACAGGTCCGCGGTACCACCCCGGTTCCCGACCTGCCGGGGCAGGCCAGGCACCTCTGCGCGATACGGGACGAAGCCTGAGGCGATGCAGGCCGCCCATATCGCCGTGAGGATAACGGCTCACGACCCCGGCAGCGCCTACTGGCGCCCCTCCGCACCCGCGGTGGGCCGTTCGGGCTGCGGCTCCGGAGGGATCTTCGACGACGGAGGGTCGACCCGGCTTCCACCCTCCCGGGCTCGCTGAACGACGTTCCGCCGTCTACTCGTCTCCATCGTCGCCTTTGGACACCCTCTCTGTTGGGCCTGCAGAGCGCCCTGGGGAGGCCGGCTCCCAGGCCATGCTGGAACCCACTATACTCGTCCCTCCGGATCCTGTCAAACCTGCCCCGGCCCCTCCTCCGGAGTCTCCCCGTCCCCATGTTCCCGGAGCGGGGCTGGAAGGATCACCCGGGCGGTGCCCACGGCCCGCCCGTCCACCCTCTCCACCACGAAACGCACTCCCTGCCACTCCACCTGGTCGCCGGGCCGGGGGATCCGCCCCAACAGGGCCATGATGAGCCCGCCCACCGTGTCCACCTCTGGACAGTCCAGCCGAACGCCGTAGTGCTGCTCCAGCTCGTCGAGCAACAGCCCTCCCTGGACCCGAAGAGTCCGCTCGTCCACCGCCTCCATGGGGGGGCTCTCCTGGTCGAACTCGTCCTGGATCTCGCCCACCACCTCCTCCAGCAGGTCCTCCACCGTGACGATGCCCGCGGTGCCGCCGAACTCGTCCACCACCACGGCCATCGCGATCTCCTCCTGGCGGAAGCGCTCCAACATGTCCTCCAAGGAGACCGTCTCGGGCACGAAGACCGGAGGGCGGAGCTCGGCGAAGCGGCGCAGGTCGAAGGGCTCCTCCCGATGCACCAGGTACCGGGCCAGGTCCTTCACGTGCAGGATGCCCCGGATGTGGTCCAGGTCCTGGTCGTAGATGGGGTATCGGGTGTGGCGGGTGGTGCAGACCCGCTCCAGCACCTGGGATTCGTCCGCCTCCACGGAGATGCCCACGATCTTGGTCCGGGGGGTCATCACCTGGCCCACGGTGCGTTCCGACAGATCGAAGATGTTCGCCAGGAAGAGCTGTTCCACCCCCTGGATCAGCCCGCCCTCCGCGCTCTCCTCCACCAGGATCTCCAGCTCCTCTGCAGAGAGCAGCCGGGTATGGACATCGACCTCGGGGATGCCGAAGAGGCGCATGATCCCCCGGGCCAGGACGTTGAGCACGGAGATGAGGGGGGAGAGCAGCCGTTCCAGCCGGGCCATGGGGCCCACCAGGGCCAGGGCCAGGGATTCGGGCTTCTGGAGAGCCAGGGATTTGGGCAGCACCTCGCCCAGGACCACGTGCATGTAGGTCATGATGCCGATGGCCAGGACCGAGGCCATGGACTGGGCCAGGGCTTTGGAGAGCCCGGTCCGCTCCTCCAGAGGAGAGAGGATCCACTCCGCGATGGTGTGCTCGCCGTACATCCCCAGGCCCAGGCTGGCCAGGGTGATGCCGATCTGGGCCAGGATGAGAAACCGGGTCTGCCAGGCCCGGTCGGAGAGGATGGCCAGGACCCGGGCCGCGGCCCGCGACCCCTGTTCCGCCATCTGGGCCAGCCGAGTGCGGGACGCGGCCACCACCGCGAATTCGGTGGCCACGAACAGCCCGTTGAACCCGATCAGGGCCCCGATCACCAGAAGCTGGAGAAGGAGCTGGCTCATCGCAGTATCTTCTGCACCTGGGCCAGCCGGTCCGGCGGCAGGGAGACGAGCACCTGCTCCACGGCCCGACCGTCCATCTCTTCCACCTGGAAGGTATATCCGGCAACGACCACGGTGTCTCCCTTCCGAGGCACCCGGCCCAGACGGCTCTGGATGAGGCCGCCCACGGTGTCCGCATCCCCCTCGGGAAGGAGATCGCCCAGCAGAGCGCTCAGATCCGCCAGGGTCACATCCCCGTCCACCCGAAGCCCCCGCCCCGGGACGATCTGGATGGGGTGCCGGTCCACGTCGAACTCGTCGTAGATGTCGCCGAAGATCTCCTCCAGGATATCCTCGAAGGTAACGATGCCCGCGGTGCCGCCGAACTCGTCGATCACCACGGCCATGTGGTAGTGCTCCCGCTGCAACAGCGTGAAGACCTCCTCCACCGGCACGGTGTCCGGGATGTAAGGAGGCGTCCGCATGAGTTCCCGGGCGGTCACCGCCCGGGCCCGGGCCACCGCGCACATGAGGTCTTTCAGGTGGACCACCCCCACAATGTTGTCGATCGTGCCCTCGTACAGGGGCATCCGGGAGTAGGGGGAGCAGGCCAGCTGGGAGAACAGATCCGGGATGGGGGTCTCCACCGCCGCGGCCAGGATCTGGGTCCGGGGCACCATGGCCTGGCGCACGGGCCGGGATCGAAGCTGCAGGGTGTTCTCCAGGAGCTCCCGCTCGGCGGGGTCCAGGACGCCCCCGGCACCGCTCTCCCGGACCAACATCAGGATCTCCTCTGGGGTGTGGACGTGGACGCTCTCGGCCACGGCCGAAAAGCCCAGCAACCGCAACAGCAGGCGGCCGCTCCCGTTGAAGAGCCAGATCAGGGGCCGAAAGAGGACCCAGGACCCGCGCACCGGCACCACGGTCAACAGCGCGGTCCGCTCGGGATACTGGAGGCCAATGGTCTTGGGGCTCAGCTCGCCCAACAGGACCTGGAGGGTGGTCAGGAAGATGAGCACGCCGGTCGCGGTGAGGGAACTGACCACCAGCTCGGAGGCCCATCCCCAGGAGAGGAGGTAGGGCGCCAGGGCCGGTGCCACCACAGCCTGGCCGTAGAAGCCCAAGGCCAGGCTGGAGAGGGTGATGCCCAACTGACAGGCCGCGATGTAGCTGTCCAGCCGCCCCGGGTCCTGGACGATATCCAGGACCACCTGGGCCAGCCGGTTGCCCTCTCCGGCCATCCGGGCCAACCGGGAGCGCCGAGAGCCCACGGCCCCGATCTCCGCAGCCACGTAGAGCGCGTCGATCAGGATGAGGAAGAGGACAACGAAAGCGATGCTCAGCCAGATCATGGACAGAGGAGTTGGAAAGGGTTCATGGCACCCGAAGGACGCCCCAGGGCTCACGGGTGCAGCCTATCATACCACGTGCCCGAAGGTGCAGCCAACGGGATTTCCCCGGAGGTGCGCCGGCCCCCGGGCGCCCCCACCTCGGCCGGCCCGGGCCTCGGAGGAGGCCGACCACTCCGACCCCGCCCCGGATGTGGTACAATGGATTCCCGCCTGCTGAACGAGGAAAGGAGCCTGCCATGTCCGGATCGAACGCCAGGCCGGCCGCCTCCCCGAACAACGACCGGGGGCGCGATGCCGATCCACAACCCCGTGGCCCCAACCGACTCATCCACGAGACCTCTCCCTACCTGCGCCAGCACGCCTACAACCCGGTGGACTGGTATCCCTGGGGAGAGGAGGCCCTGGAGAAAGCCCGACGGGAGGACAAGCCCATCTTCCTGAGCATCGGGTACAGCGCCTGCCACTGGTGCCACGTGATGGAGCGGGAGAGCTTCGAGGACGAGGAGACCGCTCGCATCATGAACGAGCACTTCGTGAACATCAAGGTGGACCGGGAGGAGCGCCCCGACCTGGACGCCATCTACATGGAGGCCCTGCAGGCCATGACCGGCACCGGCGGCTGGCCCATGAGCGTCTTCCTGACGCCCGAGGGATACCCGTTCTACGGAGGGACCTACTTCCCGCCGACACCCCGCTACGGCATGCCCAGCTTCAAACAGGTGCTCCTGGCCATCGCGGAGGCCTGGCGGACCCGACGCGGGGATCTGCTGGAACAGGGCCAGAAGCTGGCCGAGTACATCGCCCGTTCCGGCCAGCTCCAGCCCCGGGACGAGCCCCTGAGCACCGAGATCCTGGAGGCCGCGGTCCAGCGGCTGCACCTGGATTTCGACGAACGCCACGGGGGGTTCGGCGACCGCCCCAAGTTCCCCCAGCCCATGGTGCTGGACTTCCTCCTCACCCAGCACGCCCGGGTGGACGACCTGGACGCGCTCTTCATGGTGGAGTTCACCTTGGAGCGGATGGCCGCCGGCGGCATCTACGACCACCTAGGAGGCGGGTTCCACCGCTACAGCGTGGACGAACACTGGCTGGTGCCCCACTTCGAGAAGATGCTCTACGACAACGCCCAGCTCCTGCGCACCTACCTCCACGCCTGGCAGATCACCGGCCGGGAGAGGTTCCGCCAGGTGGTGGAGGAGACCACCGACTATCTCCTGCGCGAGATGACCGGGCCCGAGGGCGGTTTCTACAGCACCCAGGACGCGGACAGCGAGGGCGAAGAGGGCAAGTTCTACGTCTGGACCCCAGACCAGATCCAGGCCGTGCTGGGCCCCGAGGACGCCCGGCTCTTCAACCGGATCTACGGGGTGACCCGGACGGGCAACTTCGAGGGCCGGAACGTCCTCCACCTGGCCCGTTCACCGGAGGAGGTGGCCCAGGAGGAGGGGCTGAACCCGGACGCGCTGAGGCCGCGGCTGGCCGAAATGCGCCGCCGGCTCTTCCAGGCCCGGGAACAGCGGACGAAGCCCGCGCGGGACGAGAAGATCCTCGCCGAGTGGAACGGGCTGATGATCCATGCCCTGGCCGAGGTGGGCACCGTGTTGGGCCGCAAGGACGCCCTGGAGGCCGCGGTCCGGGCAGCCCGTTTCGTCCTGGAACGGATGGGCCAGGCCGACGGCAAGCTCTACCGCAGCCACAAGGACGGCCAGGCCCGCTTCAACGCCTATCTGGAGGACTACGCCAGCTTCGCCCGGGCCCTGGTCGCGCTCTACGAGGCCACCTTCGAGATCCGCTGGCTGGCCGAGGCCATCCGTCTGGCCCGGGTCATGATGGCCCAGTTCGGCGATCCGGAGCGAGGGGGGTTCTTCCAGACCGGCCTGGACCACGAGGCGCTGGTAGCCCGGCGCAAGGACTTCGTGGACAACGCGGTGCCCAGCGGCAACTCCATGGCCGCGGAGCTGCTGATCCGCCTGGCTCGGTTCACGGGCAACGAGACCTACCGGGAAGAGGCGGGACGTGTCCTGCGCATCATGGCCGAGGCCATGGCCCGGCAGCCCCTGGGGTTCGGCCGCCTCCTGAGCGCACTGCACGAGTACCTGGCCCCCAGCCGAGAGATCGTGGTGGTGGGCGACCCCGAGGATCCCCGCACCCAGGCCCTCCTGGCCCAGGTGCGCCGTCGCTACCTGCCCACAGCCATCCTGGCCCTCCGTCGCCCCCAGGACGAGGACCTCTTCCTGCCCCTGCTCCAGGGCCGTACCCTGGTGGACGGCCGCCCGGCGGCCTATGTCTGCGAGAACTACACGTGCCGGCTCCCGGTCACCGAGCCCGAGGCTCTGGCCCAGCAGCTAGAGGCCCGCTGAGCGCCCAGGGTGTCCTGGCCCTCACGGCCCCTGCCAGTCCTGCTCGAACAGGGATTCCAGGTACGCGTACGCCGCGGGAGATTCCACCAACAGCACCACCTCCCGGTTCAGCTTGTGGCTGACCTCGCCGCCGTTGAGGCTCCCCACCGCGATCCAGCGTTCCTGGCCCAGGGCCAACAGGGCCATCTTGGCGTGGAGCCCCAGGCCGGTGGGGTTGGCCAAGCGGACCTGCAGGTCCGCGCCCTGGGCCTGAGCCCGGCGGTTGAGGAAGTCCGCGGTGGCCCGGTTGCTCCGGGGATGGTCGGGGTCGTCGAAGAAGCGGTCCAACAGGATCCGCACCTGGGCCCCGCGACGGGCTGCAGCCCACAGCGCCCACACCCGGGGATTCGGATCGGCCACCGGGTCGCTGAGGGCAGGGCCCCAGTGACGATGTTCGTAGAGCTGGAGCCACCGGATCCGATCTCCGGGACCTGCCCGGGCCACCAAGGCCAGGAGGGGATCCTGGGCCAGAGCGTTGGCATCCGGGTAGACGAGGAGGCGAACCCGGATGTCCCCCTGCAGGACCAGAGGATCCTGGAAGGGGGTGGCTGGACGCCAGGGGGTCGGCCGCTCCGGCAGGACAAACCCCGACGGCGGCCCATCCCCGGGCAGCGTGGCCTGCCGGACATCCGCGAACCGGGCCGCGTCCCAGTCGTGCACGAAGACCTGGCCCAGATCTGCGGCCAGGGATCCGGCCCCCGCCAGGGCCAGGAGAACCCCACGTCGGCCCGCGGGCCAACGGCCCTCGCCGTCGGGCACAGGCATGGACTCCCAGGATGGATTCTCGGTCCCCACCCACACCCGATCCCTGTCCACCAGGCCGTACTTGGCGTGCAGGTACCGGTAGCGGGCCCGGTAGCCCCCGGGGGCGTCCTCGCGGACATCCAGGTAGCGAACCTGGACTCCCGCGGCCAACAGGTGGGCCACACTCCAGCGCTGCATGTCGGTGATGCCGCCAGCCGGGCCGCCTTCCAGGAGCACCTGTACCGGGACGCCGGCCCGAGCCCGTTCGGCCAGGATCTGGGCCAGCTCCGGGTGTTCCAGGGTGTAGAGGCTGAGCCAGATCCGCTCCTGGGCCCCGGCCAGAAGAGGGGCCAAGACCGGGTACAGGGCCTCCGGCCCCACGGCCACGGTCAGGGTGCCTCGGGCCGTCACCGAGGCAGAGGGCAGCATGCGGCCCTGCCACATCCCCCAGCCCGGGAAGAAGGCCCGCCGGCCCCGGGCCACGTCCGCCAGATCCCCCGCCCAGTCCTGGGCGGTGTCCGTGTCCACAGGCTGCCCTGTGGTCAGGTCCGGCTTGCGCCGCCAGATCTGGCCCGAGACGGGGATGCTTCCCCGGGCGTAGAGCTGGGCAGCAGGCCCATGCCATCCCGGGGGCACCAGCGCCCGGGCACCGTAGAACAGAGTGTCCTGGAGACGTCCATCTCGGCTCCACAGATGGATGGTGCCCCCGGCATTGGTCAGCCGCAGCTCCCTGCCCTCCAGCACCACCAGGGGCTTTTCCGCCAACGGCCCTTCTCCCCAGGTGCATCCGGGCCAGAAGCCGAAGCTCTCCTGGAAGGCTCGGGCCTCTCGGGCGCACCACAGCCCTTCCCGAGGGGCCAGGACAGGGGCGTCGTCGGGGAATGTGGCCCGACGGCCGTTGGCCTCCAGGATCCAGCCGGCCAGGGGCGCGGGGACGGGTCCGCGGTTCTGGAGGAGGAGCGCCTCGTCGGGTTCACCGGTGCGGGCACTGTCGATGTGCGCGGCCGCGAGGACTACCTGGGGGCCCGGCCGGTGGACGAGGGGCAGGTAGATGGGGGAGGGCGTGGAGGACGAGGGAAGCATGGCCGGAACCTCGTCCAGATGGCGAGAGCCCAGGCCCAGAAACAGGAAACCCAGCAGGCCCAAGGTCCAGGCCAGGAGGATCCACCCCACATACCGGGCAGAGCGCCCTCGTCCCCGGGGAGCCGGGCAGGAGGCCCCCACGGTTCAGAGCCCCCGGGGGCGATATTGGACGGCCTCGGCCAGGTGGTTGGCCTGGATCGACGGGGAGCCGTCCAGATCCGCGATGGTTCGGGCCAGTTTCAGCACCCGATGATAGGCCCGGGCGCTCAGGTCCAGTTGGCGCATCGCGGCGCCCATCAGACGCCGGCCGGCCTCGTCCAGGCGACAGAACTCCTGCACCTCGGCCGGCCCCATATCGCCGTTGACCTGGAGCCCCGGCCGCTCCCATCCCTGGAAACGATGGGTCTGGAGCTCCCGGGCCGCCACCACCCGGTCTCGGACCGCGGCGGAGGGCTCGCCGCCCTCCAGAGAGGAGAGCTTCTGAAAGGGCACCCGCCGCACGTCCACGTGGATGTCGATCCGGTCCATCAGGGGCCCGCTGATGCGGTTCTGGTAGCGCTGGACCATGCCCATGGAGCAGGTGCACTCCCGCCGATCGTCGCCGTAGTAGCCACAGGGACAGGGGTTCATGGCGGCCACGAACATGAAGTTGGCCGGAAAGGTCAGGGTGCCCGAGGCCCTGCTGATGGTGACCACCCTGTCCTCCAGGGGTTGGCGCAGGGTCTCCAGGTTCCGGGAGCCGAACTCGGGCAGCTCGTCCAGGAAGAGGACGCCCCGGTGGGCCAGGCTGACCTCGCCGGGACGAGGCCAACGCCCTCCGCCCACCAGCCCGGCATGGCTGATGGTATGGTGGGGAGCCCGAAAGGGGCGGCTCCGGATCAGAGGGCCACCGTCCAGCTCCCCGGCCACCGAATAGATACGGGTGATCTCCAGGGCCTCGCTCAGGCCCAGGGGAGGCAGGATGGAGGGAATGGCCCGGGCCAACAGGGTCTTGCCGGCCCCCGGTGGCCCTCGCATGAGGATGTTGTGGGCGCCGGCGCACGCGATCTCCAGGGCCCGTTTCACGTGTTCCTGGCCCCGGATCTCCCGGAAGTCCACGGGGAAGAGGGCGGGATCCTCCAGGAGGTCGAGGTCCAGGGTGGCCCGATAGGGCTCCAAGGGCGCCTGGCCGTTCAGGTGCCCCACCAGAGCCCGGAGATGGGGCACGGGATACACGTCCAGCCCCTCCACCAGGGCCGCCTCCGGTGCGTCGGCGGCAGGGACGAAGAGGGCCTGGATCGCCAGCTCCTTGGCCATGGCGGCCATGGCCAGCACCCCATTGATGTGGCGGACCTGGCCGTCCAGGCCCAGTTCTCCCACCACCAACACGTTCTCCAGCTCTGCCAGGACCTGGCGGGAGGCCACCAGGATGCCCAGGGCGATGGGCAGGTCGTAGGCAGGACCCTCCTTGCGCAGGTCCGCGGGCGCCAGGTTGACGGTCAGCCGATGTTGGGGATAGAAGAGGCCGCTGTTGATGATGGCTGTCCGCACCCGCTCCGCACTCTCCCGGACGGCCGCGTCCGGGAGCCCCACCATGGTGAGCCGCTCCAGTCCACTGGTGATGTCCACCTCGACCTGGACGGGCGCGGCCTCCAGGCCGACGACGGCACAGCTCCGGACCTTGGCCAACATGGCACCCTCCAGGGTATGCAGGCAGGGGGCACGGGAACCCATGAGGCCCGGGGTAGAGGGTCTCCGGGGGCCACCGCGTCAGCCCACACTAAGGATAGCCCTATGGTACTATAACCTGCGGGATCCTCGAAAGAGGCCAGATCTACGCCAATTGGCGGATCTGTCGACATCCTCCGGGGGCCAGAGGCGCGAGGAGGTGGCCCAGAATAGACGGTACAGGTGGTATGTCCATCATATGTCCATCATATATGGTCATATGCATGAAGGAGGAGATCCCATGCGAGCCATGGTCCTGGAATCCCCGGCACCTATCGAGGAACGACCCCTGCACCTTGCCGAGCGCCCAGTGCCCGAGCCTGGGCCAGGCCAGATCCGGGTCCGCCTGCGGGTCTGCGGTCTGTGCCACACGGACCTCCACACCGTGGAGGGGGATCTGACGCTGCCCCGTCTGCCTGTCGTCCCTGGCCACCAGTGGGTGGGCACGGTGGATGCCGTGGGCCCAGGGGTCGTTCGCCATCGGGTCGGCGACCGGGTGGGTGTCGGGTGGATGGGGTCCACCTGTGGCACCTGTGCTTTCTGCCGGGAAGGTCGGGAGAACCTGTGCGAGCGCGCCCGGTTCACGGGCCTCCACGTGGACGGGGGGTACGGGGAGTACGGGGTGGTGGACCAGGACTTCGCGTTCCCGCTGCCGGCCCATCTGGCGGACGAGGCCGCGGCTCCGCTCCTGTGTGCAGGCATCGTGGGCTACCGAGCCCTGCGCCTGAGCGAGGTCCAGCCGGGGGAGCGGCTGGGACTGTACGGGTTTGGCGCCAGCGCCCACCTGGTGATCCAGGTGGCTGTCCACTGGGGCTGCCAGGTCCACGTCTTCTCCCGAAGCCGGGAACACCGGGCCCTGGCCCGGGAGCTGGGGGCAGCCTGGGTGGGCCAGGTGGGTGACCCCCATCCGGCCGATCTCCACGCGGGGATCGTCTTCGCCCCGGTGGGGTGGATGGTGCCGGCCGCGCTGGAACACCTGCGGCCTGGGGGTACCGTGGCCATCAACGCGATCCACATGAGCCCGATCCCGGAGTTTCCCTACGCGAAGATCTACCGGGAACGGCGGATACGCAGCGTCACCAACTTCGTGCGCGAGGACGCGGAGGAGTTCCTGCGCCTGGCCGGGGAGATCCCTATCCGCACCCAGGTGGAGGTGTTTCCGCTGGAGGAGGCCAACGAAGCCCTGCAGCGCCTGAAGGCCGGCCAGATCCAGGGAGCGGGCGTGCTGCGCATCTGAGGATCCAAGGAGACGGGCCCCGAGTCCAGGATCCGGTGGCTCCGGGGCCCGTCTCGCCGGCAGCGGGAAAGAGCCCCCCGCCCCTCGGGGGTCGGGTCAGCTCCTCTCACATGCCCATCGTCCTCACACCCCCATCTCCATGTAGGTCCGCGCGATCTTGCGCAGGGCGACCACATATCCCGCGGTCCGCAGGTCCTGGATCCCGTCCTGTCCGTAGAAGACCTCCCGCATCTCCTGGTAGCCCTGGCGCATGGTGTCGTCCAGCCCGGAGCGGACCAGGGTGAGCTCGTCCGCGCCCAGGAGCAACACCCGCCGCAGCTCCTCGGGCAGGGTTTTGCCGGTGGCGTGCTCGATGGCCCGGACCACGGCTTCGCCCCGGTGTTCCTCCAGGCGACGCTCCATGCGGCCGAAACGGATGTGGGAGAGGTTCTTGATCCACTCGAAATAGGAGACGATCACGCCGCCGGCATTGGCGTAGAAGTCCGGCAACACCCAGATCCCCCGCTCCTGGAGGATCTGGTCCGCCTCGAAGGTGACCGGTCCATTGGCGGCCTCCACGATCAGCCGGGCCTGGATCCGCCCGGCGTTCCCGGCGTGGATCTGGCCCTCCACCGCGGCCGGCACCAGGATATCGCTGGCCATCTCCAACACCGGGATGCCGTCCTCCACGTAGGTGGCGTCCGGATAGCCCCGGATGGTGCCGTGCTCCTGGATCCAGTCCTCCACCGCCTGGATGTCCAGCCCCTCCTCCCGGATCAACGCGCCGTCCCGCTTGATGATGGCCACGATCTGGGCGCCGTCCTCCTGGGAGAGGAACTTGGCCGCGTGGTAGCCCACGTTCCCGAATCCCTGGACCACCACGCGCTTGCCCTCCAGGCCCCCTGTCAGGCCGCATCGGGCCACGTCCTCGGGGTGGCGGAAGAACTCCCGCAGGGCGTATTGGACCCCCCGGCCCGTGGCCTCCTCTCGGCCCCGGATCCCGCCCGCGGTCACCGGTTTGCCCGTCACGCATCCCAGGTAGTTGATGTCGTGGGGACGTAGGGTGCGGTACACGTCCGCGATCCAGGCCATCTCCCGACTGCCCGTGCCCACATCCGGTGCGGGCACATTGGTGCTGGGATCGATGTACCCACGCTGGATCAGCTCCTTGGCGAAGCGCCGGGTGATCCGCTCCAGCTCCTCCTCGTCGTAGCGGCGGGGATCGATGCGCAGGCCGCCCTTGGAGCCGCCAAAGGGCACGTCCACCATGGCACACTTGTAGGTCATCAGGGCGGCCAAGGCCTGGACCTCGTCCAGGTTCACGTTGCTGGCATAGCGGATCCCCCCCTTGACCGGGGTCCGATGTTCGCTGTGCACCGCGCGCCAGCCAGTGAAGACGTGGTATCGTCCGTCCTTCAACCGCACCGGGAACTGGACCTGGACCACGTGGTTCACCGCCTTGATCTGTTCGTCCAGCCCCGGTGGCAGGTCCAGGTACTGGAGGGCCCGGTCCACCATCCGGTTGACATTGGCCAGAAAGCTCTCTTCGGTTGCGGCAGTGGCTTCAAGGAGCTGTGGAGTGGTCATGGCTCTGACTCCTTTGTCAGTGCAGCGAGGAAGGCTCCAGGGCCTTCACGACACAGACCGGACAGGGCCGCGCCCCCCGATGGGCACGGCCGGGGCGGCGCTTCGGGCACGCCATTCCCCAGCCTACGGCTTTTCCGCCCGGCTGTCAACCGTCATTTGGCCAGGGAAGCCGCTCTAGATGGACGGTGGCCGTCCCCTCGTCGTAGAGGACGAAGCGGGGCTCCTGGCCGTCCAACGGCGCGCCCAGGCTCCCCACGCCCACCAGATATCGGTTCGGCCGGTGGGACGATCCGGTCTCCACCCGAAAGCTGGGCCCGGCGATCCGCTGCAGCCGCACGCCCGCCCATCCCCATACCTCCTGGATGTGGGTGTGGCCGTGGAAGACCACGCGCAGGTCCAACGCCTCCATCGCGGCCAGGGCCTGCCAACGGGCCTGTTCGTCCCGGTGAAGCCTGGGGAAGAGCTGGGACCAGTGGAGCCCCCGGGCCGCCATGAGGGCCGCCGCGGCCCGGGCATCCCGGGCCTCCGCGGGCAGGTCGGGAGAGGCATGACAGAAGAGGAGCGAACCGTGGCGATAGGAAAGGGGCCAACCGGATACCCAGCCTGCCAGGGGGGCGGGCAGGCTTCGAAACCCACTGACCTCCCAGTTGCCGCAGATGCAGATGGCCTCCCGTCGTCTCAGGTCCTCCAGGATCGCCGGATCCCGGCCCACGTCCCCCAGACAGACCAGCCGATCCGGGGCCAGGGTCGGGAGATGTGCCACCAGCCGTTCCCAGGCCTGACGGTTGTCGTGGATATCCGAGACGATGAGCCACCGGACGGTCATCTCTCCTTGGCTCCCAACTGGGTGTGGAGACAGGAGCGCAGCCAAGCCAGCCGGTGGGCATGGTCGCTCTGGACCACCCACACCGAACGTTCGCCCGGCCATGGGCCCCACTGGAGGAGCAGAAAGAAAGGACGCAGCCAGAACCCGGCCAGGCCCACCAGGCTCACGGCCAACCCCAGCCAGGTCAGCCAACGGCCCGGCCAATAGCGGACCGTCACGTCCAGTCCGGCCACCGTGTAGACCTGGAGGCGGATCTCCGGGCCTTCCGTGCCCCCTGGAACCATCACCTGGGCACGGTCCACCACCTCGTCCCGGGCCAACACCTCCAGGGTCTGGCCGTCCACGGCCTGGACGAGAAACCGGGGCGGCGTGCCCTCCAGCCGGACGATACGGATGCCCACGCCCACATCGGGCAGCAGGACCGCCTGTTCGTGGGCCTGGGTGGGGAAGACAAAGGCCAACCGGGCCATGGGTTGAGGGCTGCCCGGCAGACGCAGCCGAGGGGCCCCGTCCACTGTGGCCAGGATCAGCCCCGGAGCTCCCGGGGCGACGGCCACCTCCACGCCGTCCAAGGTTCCTGGAGGGCGTTCCCCCAGAGGAAAGATGGCCTGGGTGCCGGCCACCTCCACCTCCACCTGGGGGAGGGCCTGCCCGGCCCCACCCATCTCGGGCAGGGGATAGCGGAGGGTCACATCCCGTCGGGGAAAGCGGACCTCATCCCCAGGGGCCAGGTGGGCGACCTGGAAGGACCAACCCACACTGATGGCCAGCCATATCCCGGCCAGGGCCAGGAGCGCCCCTCCCGGCACCAGGGCCCACAGCAGGGCCCACCAAGGGGGGCTGTGGAGCAGCCAACGCCGTTCCGCATCCCCGGCGGTGGCCCGTTGTCGGGGGAAGAGGCCCAGGCGTCCAGTCCCAGAGGCCAGGTGGGCCAGGCAGCGGTCCACCCCCTCTGGGGAGGAGAGGAGCCCGGGCGTCGTCCAGCGGACCCGGTAGATGGGACCAGGCCCCGGGATCGACAGGGGGACACCGGGTCCCTCTGTCGGCCTCTCGAAGAGGCGATCCAGGAGCTGGAGCCGCCGCCAACGAGCCACACCATCGCCCAGATGCACCCACAGGAGGAGGGTCAGCACCGCGAGGAGCAGACGGAAACCCACACTGTGCAGCACCCGGAAGAGGCCGAGCGCGCCCAGGATCTCGCCCCAGGTCCCGAACCGGCTTTCGGTCTCCAAGGACCAACGGAGGGCCTGGGCCGGGCTGCCCACGTACTGGCCGGGCAGCTGGGGCAGGAAAAGGGCAGCCACCAGGTAGAGGGCCAGGACTCCGGCCACCAGGAGGAGGGGCACCGGATGGCCCAGGGCCTGCCAGAGGGCCATGAACGGAGCCAACCAGGCCGTGTGGACCGTGCCGGTCGAGACGCGCCCCGTGGTGTTCTCCATCCCCTCTGCCTCCCTCAACCTTCGAGCGCAGGAGGAATCGAGAGGTTCTCGCCCGCGAACAGGGCGGAGACCGGCCGAGCCGCCAGCCAGTCGGCCACCACGTCGCCCAGATTGGTCAGGTGGGTCCTCCGGAGGGAACACCCGGGGAGGGCGTCCAGGAAGGCGTGGCCATAGCGCTTCTTCCAGAGACGACTGTCCAGCAGGACCACGATGCCCCGATCGTCGGCCCGCCGCATGAGCCGCCCAAACCCCTGACGGAAACGAAGGACCGCGTCGGGCACCGAGTACTCGTGGAAGGGATCCTCGTAGAAGTTGGCCCGGGCCGCGAAGAGAGGGTCCGTGGGCACCGCGAAGGGAAGCCGCACCATCACCAGGCACGAGAGCGCGTCGCCGGGAACATCGATCCCCTCCCAGAAGGTGCCTGTGCCCAGGAGGACCGTGGGTTCCAGGGTGCGAAAGGCCCGGAGAAGCTGGTGCCGTCCGCTGGAGCCATGTTCCAGGACCTTGATGCCGAGACGATTCAGGGGGGCGCGGATGGCCGCGGCGGTGGTACGCAGATGGCTGTGGCTGGTGAAGAGCACCAGCGTGCGGCCCTGGGCGGCCTGGGCCGCGGCCACGATGGCCTGTTCCACGGCTGCCTGGTAGCCCGACTCGCCGGGCATGGGCATGTTGGTGGGCAGCACCACCAGCACCCGCTCTCGGTAGTCGAAAGGGCTGGGGATGGAGACCGCGTCCATGTGCCAGCATCCCAGACGATCGGCCATGAAGTCCACCCCTGCGCCGGTGGAGAGGGTCGCGCCGGTGAGGACCACCGTGCGGCGGGGGGCAAAGAGGCGCTGGGCCAGCAGATCGCCCACCTGGGCCGGTGCCGCACAGAGGGTCACCTGATCCCGATGGTACTCCAGCCAGGTGACGGTCTCCTGGGCCGTGAGCGGCTGGAAGACGATGATCTCCATGGCCTCCTCCAGCACCTCCAGGGAGTGGAGGGTGCTCTGGAGTTCGTCCAGATGGGTGGCCTGGGGTTCCTGGTCGTGTCCGGGCAGGCGAACCAGCTCCTGGAGGAAGGCCCTCCCCCCCTGGGCGATGGCCCGCAGCTCCTGGCGGATGTGGTCCCACTCCAGCTCGATCTGGCTCCAGCGGGGCTGGGTGCGCAGGCGGGCATCCAGGGTGAGACGCTGCACATAGCCGTTGTGGCCCTCTCCGGCCCGGAGCCAGGCCCTGGCAAAGGCCCGCAGGCTCTCGTAGAAGATGGCCAGAGGACCGCGCCGAAAGGCCTGGACCTGGAGGGACAGGCGCCGGCTCTGGGCGGTGGCCTCCTGGCTCGGGGCCTCGGCCAACCAGGCCCGCAGGTCGGGATGGAGCCGAAGTCGGGCCAGATGGTCCTCCAACACGGCCTGGCTCACCCTGCGGGTCAACTGTTCCGTGGCCGCGTCTTCCAGATGATGGGCCTCGTCGATGATCAGGTGGTCATACGGGGGAAGAACCCGGCCCTCTGCCTCCAGATCGGCCAACAGGAGAGCGTGGTTCACCACCAACAGGTGGGCCTGTTCCGCCTGCCAGCGGGCCCGCCAGAAGAAGTCCACCCCGACAAAGGGGGCACCGGGCAAGGGCGCATGGCACCGCTCCGGGGAACAGGTGGGATGGGAGGCCACCTGTTCCCAGCAACGGCGTTCCAGGGGGGTGCGCAGGGCCAGCTCGCTCACATCGCCGGTATGGGTGTGGGGCAGCCATACCAGGACCTTGGCCAGAAAGCGCAGCTCCTCCTCGGAGAGCCGCCGGCCGTGGTACCAGGCATACAGACGTCGAGTGCACAGGTAACGGCGCCGGCCCTTGAGCTGCGCCGCGCGGAGCTCCTCCCCCTCCGGCGCCACCACACGCCAAAGCCGTTGCAGCCGCGGGATCTCCTGGCCGGTGAGCTGGTCCTGGAGGGGGACGGTGTGGGTGGCCACGACCACCCGGCTGCGGTTGGCCGTGGCCCACAGGGCAGCCGGAACCAGGTAGGCCAGGCTCTTGCCCGTGCCCGTACCGGCCTCGATCAGCCGATGTTCCCCCCGGTTGAACGCGTCCGCCACCAGCCGAGCCATGCGTACCTGCCCCTGTCGGACCTCGTAGTCCGGGCCCAGGAGGGAACGGAGAGGGCCTTCCGACGCGAAAAAGGCCTCGATGCGCTCCGGATCCACGGCCACCCCAGGAACGCCATCCTCCCCAGGCCATCCGGCCGCGGGGCCATCGCCCCCCGGGGCCGGGAAGGACTCCACGGCCAGGCTCGCCTCCCCCTGGGAGGCGGCGGCTCGGGCATCTGCAAAGAGCCGCAACGCGGGCCACTGGGTCTCGTCCCCGCGACTCGCCAGGATCTCCAGGATCCATCCAGGCAGGCCGCGGATCCGAGCCAGGAGGTCGATGAAGAGCCGGGCGGCCGCCTCCGCGTCGCCCAGGGCCCGGTGGGCCTGGTCCAAGGGGATGTCCAGCTGGCGGGCCAGCTCCCCCAGGCTGTAGCTGGGCATCCCAGGCACCAGGATGGTGGCCAGGTCGTAGGTGTCCAGAGCCGGAAGGCGAAGATGGACCCCTGCCGCGTGCAGAAAGCCCAGGTCGAAATCCACGTTATGGCCCACCAGAGCATCCACCGAGAGATCCACGAAGGACAGGAACTCGGGGAGCACCTGCTCCAGATCCGGCGCGGAGGCCACGTCCGCGTCGCGGATGCCGGTGAGCTGTTGAATGGAAAGAGGGATGGAGCGGTGGGGATTGACCAGGGCGGTGAAGCGCTCCACGATGCCCTGCATGTTGAACCGCACCGCGCCGATCTCGATGATCCGATCCCGACGCGGATCCAACCCTGTGGTCTCCAGGTCGATGGCCACAAAGGTGCGCCATGGGGTACTTGAGGTCATCGTGGACGCCGTTCCAGGTGGGTTGTCCAGCCGTATCCGGCTGTATTGGAGTGCATTGGGGACGCGGCCCCCCAAGAGGGGCGGCCACGACCTCGCCCATTATATATCAGCCAATGGAAGATCGACGAAATGTGGTGCCGTCGCCCAGATTACGCCAAACCACGTATATCTACGCCAATCGGCGTATTCATGGCGTTGGTTTTTCGCAAACTCTTGACAGAGCACTTGCGTAGTACTAAAGTACCATACACCGGGTTCCCTCGGACACGGCTGCAGCCTGTCCCGCTCGGGTCCACGGATCTGGAACATCGAGATTCTGGAACAACTGTGCCCCCTCTGCCCTGGTGCCTCCCTGCTTCACCTGGACGTTCGGACGGCCCGATGTCGCTAGCGGCCGGCCCCGTCACCGGTTCTCCACGCCGTGGCCGGCCACAGGAGTTCCCCCATGCCGACCCGTCCTTTGGTCCTGCCCCTGGCTGTCGTGCTCCTGTGGTTCGGTACGACCGTCCTTCTCCTGTCCCATGGAACCCGGCCTGTGGCCCATGCAGGCGGAACAGGGGCCCGGATCAGCCAGATCTACGGTGGAGGCGGCAACAAGGGAGCGGTATGGCGGGCCGACTTCATCGAGCTGTTCAATCCAGGCCCTGTCCCACAGGACCTGAGCGGCTGGGCCGTGGAGTACGCCCCGGCCACAGGAGACAGATGGCGGCGGATAGACCTGACCGGGATCTCGCTGGCCCCATATCGCTACCTGCTGATCCAGCTCGCGGAGGGGAAGTTCGGCGATGGAGAGCCCCTGCCCACCCCGGATCTGTCGAGCAAGGTGAACCTGAACGCCCGGGAGGGCAAGGTTCGCCTGGTGGATCCGAGCGGCGTCGTCGTGGATCTGGTGGGCTACGGAGGGGCCGATCAGTTTGAAGGCCCGTCCCCGGTCCCTGCCCTGTCCGCAGACACCGGCGCGCGGCGTCTGGACGGGGGATGTCGGGACACGGACGCCAACGGGGCGGACTTCGAGGTAGTGCCCCCCACACCCCGCAACAGCCAGTCCCCTGAAACCCCCTGTGGTCCACCGGCTACACCCACGGATACGCCCACCTTACCGCCACCGCCGGTCACCGCGCCGCCGACCGTCACGCCGTCTCCCTCCCCCTCTCCCACCACCACGCCCGCACCCACGCCGACACCTTCCGCCACTCCGCCTCCCCCGGCCTCCCCCACACCCACACCCACCACCCACGGCGAGACCTTCCAGGGACAGATCTGGCTCAGCGAACTCCTCATCGACCCCAACGCCGTCCCCGACGCCGCAGGCGAGTGGATCGAGCTCTACAACTCCGGACCCAACCCCGTCAACCTCAGAGAATGGACCCTGGCCGACCTGGACCAGGACGCCCACCCCATCTCCACAGACCTCTGGATCCACCCCGGTACCTTCCTCCTCCTCGGACGCAACCCCGACCCCGCCCTCAACGGCGGCGTCTCCCTCCACTACATCTACTCCGGCCTCGCCCTGGCCAACTCACAGGACGAACTCCTCCTCATCGCACCCGACGGCACCACTGTGGACCAGCTCGCCTGGGGCGGCGACTCCCCCCTGAAACCCATCCCCGGCGCCAGCCTCGTCCGCACCCAGTTCCACCCCCAGGCACCCTGGGTCCACGCCTCCTCCCCATGGCCCGGCTCCGCCGGTGACCTGGGCAGCCCCGGATTCCCGTACCAGCCCCCCACTCCCACTCCCTCCCCCTCTCCCACCACCACGCCCGTACCCACGCCGACACCTTCCGCCACTCCGCCTCCCCCGGCCTCCCCCACACCCACACCCATGCCTTCA
>JALSIX010000051.1 GCA_026989655.1 Caldilineaceae bacterium | reverse complement strand
GGATGTCTTTGTGCAGATCGACTACGAGACAGGACTGGGCTACTCCCAGGCCGACCTCGATTATTTCCGCAACAATTTGCGCCGGCGAGGTATCACACTCCATGTGGAGCAGAACGAGCGGCCTCCCCGGACGCCCGGGGGCGTTGCCAGTTGCTCAGCCGGGGATTCCACCGTGGACGCGGTCCAGGCCGCGGCGCTCCGGGACGACCGGGGCAATTACTACTTCCCGCCGGCCCGGAACTGGACCCACATCTACGTTTATGTCCGCTGGCTCAATGGTCGAAGCGGGTATGTCGGCCTTGGTGCCGAGGGGTATGTGAACATCGACGCGTGTGCTCCTCGGGGGCAGCGATCTTCTTCGGACATGAGATATCGCTTGATCCACGAGGTCGGCCATGCCTTGATGCTGGGGCACGGAGGATGGAACACGGATCCGCCGGTGACACGCCGGCCTCACAAATATCTCATCGAGTACCGCGGCGGGTGGAATCGCCAGACGTGGCAGCCGAACTACCGGAGTATCATGAATTACCTCTACAGCTTTGACGCGAATCCTGTCATCGACCCTGTGAATCGACGCATGCAGACGGAATGGGGCTATACGTGGACAGAACTTCCGAGTTTGGACGAGAGCAATCTGGACGAGCGTGCCAGCTCCACCTTTGCTACCGCTCTGCGAGCCCTTCCCGCCCCACCCGGGTATGTGCCGGTAATCAAGTATCGTTGCATTGACCCGGACGAAGTAGACAGCAAAGGGCCTTTCCGGTATGAGGTGTGGAGTGATGGCACTCGTATGCTGGCGCGACGGCGACTAGCCAGGGATAACACTGAAACGAGGGGACCGATTCAATGGATCAATCTACCGGCCCAGGATCAGCCTGGCATCGATTGGGACTGCGACGGCACCATCGAGTCTTCGGTGTCGCTGGACCTGTCGAGCCCGTGGTGGAATGAGAACGGAGATAGCAGTGGCAGTATAGAAGGCATCAGAACACTACAAGCGTTGGCAGACTACAACTTCATCCCCGGTGGCTACCGCTGCAACGTTCCCCGCTCCAATCAGCCTGCTGACTACCAGGATGCCATCAGAGGTATCCGTTGTCCAGGTGGCCGAGCAGCAGGGGCAACTGTAAGGGTACAGCCTCAGCAGGAGACTCCCTACCCTCACGAAGAACCTGAGTTCGTAAGTCTCCCGCCCAACACCGAACTCTGCGACGGCCGGGACAACGACGGCGACGGCCAGGCCGATGAGGGCTGCCCGGACACCGACAAGGACGAGGTCCCCGACGCCATCGACAACTGCCCGCAGACGCCCGACGCCACCCAGGCGGACCGGGACGGCGACGGCATCGGCGATGTCTGCCAGTACCCGTCGATCGACAAGCTGTGGGTGGACAAGCTCACGGACACGGCGGTCACCCTGGCCTGGAAGGGGACCGACAAGGACGTCGGCGGCTATCGCATCTACCGCCGCCGCTTCGACGAGCCCAATTTCCGCTACCTGGCCACGGTCACCGGTGCTGTCAAGTACACGGACCCGCTTCCCGACAGGAGCATCTACTTCTACGAGGTGAGCGTCTTGAACCTGAACGGCGTGGAGACGGACCGCGCAGGTGTGGCCACGGGCACGGTTCGGCACGTGTACATCCCGCGGGTGGTCAAATAGATGACAGGGACTGAACGCGCGCCTTTCCCGGAATGCGCTCCCTGCGGCGGCACGGACGGCTTCGGTTCCGGTGCGGGGGGCCATCTCACCGAACCTGGCCCGACTTCCTGTTCGTCGTGCTGCACACTTCCCGTCGTGGCAGAGGCTATGGAGGAGACCATGCGCACCCGATCCACCATCCTCATCATCCTGGTGCCTATGTTGTTCATCCTGGCCACAGTGGCCGGCCGCTCCCTGGCCCAGGAACCTGAAGGGGAACCAGGGCCGATGGAGAGCGCGGCGGTCACGTCCACCCAGGTCACCATCTATGCCGGCGCGGACGCGACCGTGGACCCGGTGTACCCGGACACGAACTACGGCAGCTCCAATATCCTGGGGATGGGCATCTGTGGGGAGTTCACTGGCAATGCCCGGGCACTCCTGTTCTTCGACACAGCCACCATCCCCTCGGGCGCGACCATCCACAGCGCCCAGCTCCGGCTCTACAAGACCGGAACCGACGCCGGGGCCGCGGATGTCTATGTCCAGCGTCTGACCTCGTCCTGGTCGGAATCCACCGTGACCTGGGACACCCGTCCCTCCGCCTTCTACGTGGTGGAGGCCACCACCAACGTGGGCCGCCTTCCAGGCAGTTTCTACACCTGGGATCTGACAGGGCTGGTGCAGAAATGGGTGGACGGCTCGGTGTCGAACTACGGCATCCAGCTCTACTCGGAGGGAGGGGCCTGCAAGGAGTTCGCCTCTCGAGAGCAGGCCGTGACCTACCGGCCTCGGCTGGAGGTCTCCTACACGCCCAACACGCCCACCCCTGTACCCGGCATGCGCTCCCTGCGCCTGGACGGCGACGGCGACTACGTGGAGATCCCCTACGTAGATGCCCTCAACAACCTCAGCGCCATCACCATCGAGGCCTGGGTGAAGCGGGATGCGAACCGCTGCGAGACGGTGGTGGGCAACGGTTGGCGGGAGTCCTATTGGCTGGGCTTCTGCGACAAGGTCATCCGCTTCTACCACAAAGGCTATGTCCGGGTGGACGGCAAGGACCCGGTTCCGCCAGGACAGTGGGTCCACATCGCGGTGACCTACGACGGCACCACCCGGCGCTACTACATCAACGGGAAATTGGACCTGGAGACCACCGAGAACAATGGCCCCATTGTGGGGACCTCGGTCCAGTCGGCCCTCTTCATCGGCGCGGACCGCCACGGCGGCTGCACGGATCCGGCCTTGTGCGGTTTCCAGGGGCTCATCGACGAGCTGCGCATCTGGAACACGGTGCGGAGCCAGGACGAGATCCAGCAGACCATGTACGAGGCCATCACCGGGCCCAAGCCCGGCCTGGTGGCCGTGTGGTCCTTCGACGGCCAGGTGCTGGATGGGAGCGGCAACGGCCACCATGGCACCCTGCGTGGGGACGCGGGATTCTCGTCCGAGGGGTTCCCCAACGCGCCCACCCCTACCCCCACACCACCGCCGCCCACAGCCACACCTACCCCGGTCCGAGGAGCCATCGGCGGCCGGGTGTGGGAGGACCGGAACCACAACCGGACCCCGGAGCCCGGTGAACCCGGCATCCCCAACGTGCGTCTGGAACTGAGGCAGGGCGCTGTGGTCCTGGGCAGCTACACCACCGGTTCCGACGGCCGCTATCGCTTCGACGGCCTGGATGCGGGTACCTACATGGTGGATGTGGACGACTCCACCATCCCCTGGAACTTCACCTGGAACACCGGGGCCGACCCGGCGACCGTCTCCTTGGGCACCGGTGAGGTGCGGGAGGACGTGGACTTCGGCTATGCCCGACCCCCTACCCCTACCCCCACTCCGACACCCACCCCCACACCCACACCCCGTTACGACCTGGTGGCCGAGGCCCTGGAGGTGACCCAGGGGGTGCAGGACCTGGACAACTCCGTCTCCCTGGTGGCCGAGAAACTC
>JALSIX010000050.1 GCA_026989655.1 Caldilineaceae bacterium | reverse complement strand
GGCCATCGCGCTGGCATACCAGGCCAGCGGCGACCTGGAGGCAGCCGAGCGATCCCTGCAGGGCCTGGAGGTGGCCAACACCCAACAATGGGTGATCCTGGCCACCGAGACCAGCATCCAACGGGGTGCCCCTGACGAGGTGATCGGTGCCCTGGTGGCGCTGATGCAGGCCCTCCGCTTGACCTCCCCCCTGGTGGAACAGTACCTCCAGGGCCCGGCTCGGCCCATCGCACCCTCCGAGCCGGCCCTGGCCACAGCAGGCCAGACGGCCGAACCGACGACACCGGCCACCGTGCCCGACACCCCGCCCGCCCAGGAGACGTCTCCGGCCCTGTCGCCCACCGCCTCCCCCACTCCCACGCCGCCCCCCCAGGTGGTGACCCGGGGCGGCATGAACGTCCGGGCAGGCCCAGGCACCCAGTATCCGGTGATCGGGGCCATGGGGCCCCAGGAACAGGCCCCGATCCTGGGCAAGAACCCGGCCGGCGACTGGTGGCAGATCCGGCGGCCCGACGGATCCTCGGGCTGGATCTACGGCCCCCTGGTGGACACGGCCGGGGACGTGAGCGGGGTCGCGGTGGCCGCGTCCATCCCCACCCCGCCACCTGCCACCCCCACGCCGGTGCCCGTCCCCACCGCCACCCCCATCCCCCCAGGGCCGGATTTCCGCCTGGTGGAACAGCGGCTGTGGGACGTGGAGGAGAACGGAGGCTTCCTGGCGGGTGAATCGGTCAACTGTGGCGAGAAACAGATCCTCCGGGTCCTGGTCCTGGACGCCGCGGGCAACCCCCTGAACGGGGTGACGGTGAAGGGAGTCTACCGGAACGAGTATCGGGTCACCGGCGAGAAGGGCCCCGGCATCGCGGAGTTCGACGTGAACGTCCACGGCGACGACATCCTGGTGGTCCGGGATGTGGACGGCCGAGAGGTCACCAGCGACGTGGCCGTAGGCAACACGGCCCGGACCTACGACATCCCCTTCGAGCAGCTCATCCAAGGCCGCTTCTGCAAGGATCCGGCCTCGTGTCAGGCCTTCGTGGACACCCTGGGCTGCTTCGGCCATTTCAGCTGGACGGTCATCTTCCAGCGAAGCTACTGACCCCCGACCGCGGATCCGGATGGGGATGGAGGCAGGAGAGCATCCATCGACCTCCGTCCTTTCCGTAGTCCAGTCATCGGCAAAACGTATAGGCAGGTTCCGTCGATCCTGCGGTAGAATTCACAGATACCCATGGCACACCACCACGACGCACTGTCGGATTCCACACACCGGCAGGAAGGAGAACCGCCGTGAAGACCGAGTTTGTCCAGTCGGTTCCGCTCTTCGCCGAGCTGGATGCCGAGACCCAGCAGCTCCTGGCCACCGCACTCCAGGAGGAACGGCATCCCAAGGGGACCACCCTGTTCCGAGGAGGAGACCCCGCGGATCGGCTCTACATGGTGGAGCAGGGGTTCGTGCGCCTGCTGGCCGAGGACGGCGTGGCCCTGGCCACCCTGGGGCCAGGCAGCCTGCTCAGCGAGGCCGAGTTCCTGCGGGGGCTCCACCACAAGGTCACCGCGGTCGCGGCCAGCGACGTGGCCCTCCTCTCCCTCAGCGACCAGGCCCTGCGCCAGCTGATCCGCCGACACCCCCGCCTGGGCCTGGGGATCAGCCAGACCTTCGGCGAACATGTGGTCCACGTGGAGGACTACCTGGCGGAGCGCCTTGGGGCCAACCCCCTCCTGGGCGAACTGCCCCAGCCCCTGTTGCGGGCCATGGCCACCCGGCTGGTTCCGGTGCACCTGCCCCCCGGCGAGTTCCTCTACCGGGCCGGTGAACCGCCCCGGGGCCTCTTCCTCCTGGAGAGCGGGCTCCTGGAGCTGCAGCCGGCCGAGGCCCAGGGGGCCGCCAGCCGGATCGAGCCTGGCCAGGTGTTCGGCCTCCTGGCCCTGTTGACCCACAAGCCCTACACGGCCACGGCCCGGGCTGTCCAGGAGACCTTCGTGTGGGTCCTCCCTCCCGAGGACTTCCAACAGCTCGCGGCCCACTACCCGGCCCTGCGCCGGACCCTGGGGCGCCGGGTACGCAGCCGGCTGAGCCCCGCGGACCAGACCCAGGCGGTGATCCGGCTGGCCCAGACGCCCCTGTTCGCGCAGATGGCCCCGGAGGACCTCCACGCCATCGCCCAGCGCCTGGTGCTCCAGCACGTGCCCGCGGGCGAACGGATCTTCCGGGCCGGCGACCCGGGTGACGCGCTCTACCTGGTGGACGAGGGCGAGGTGGAGCTGACCGCGGAGAGCTCCGGCGGCGTGCTGGAGGAGGTGGCCCGCATCGGCCGCGGGGGCTTCTTCGGCGAGATGAGCCTGTTGACCGGCCGGAGCCACACGGAGAACGCGGTGGCCGTGCGGGACACCAACCTGTGGATCCTCTACAAGGCGGACCTGGACGAGCTGGTGGGCCAGCGTCCCAGCATCGGCGCCACCCTGAACCAGGTGGTGGCCCAGCGCCTGGCCGAGGAGGAGAGCCAGATCGACGAGGCCCGCTTCCGGCGTTTCCCCATCTTCGCAGGGCTGAACCGGGCCGAACTGCGCAAGGTGGCCCAGCGAGCCCAGCCCATGCGTTACCGGGCCGGAGAGATCATCTACCGGGCCGGCACCCCGGGAGACCGGCTCTTCCTGCTGGAGAAGGGGCGGGTCCGGATGCAGCCCTTGGCCGGCACCCCAGGTTGGCTTCTGGGCGAGGGCGAGATCTTCGGCGAGCGCTCCACCCTGACCAACCAACTCCGAGGCCAACACGCGGTCGCGGAGTCGGACGTGGACGTCCTCACCATTGCCCGAGAGGATCTGGAGCAGCTCATGCTGGAGATCCCGGCCCTGGCCCTGGCCATGACCCGGCTCCTGAGCCAGCGCATCCCCGAGAGCCCGAGCCCCACCCCGGTGGGCCCCGGTGGACCCGTTGTCCCCCCGGATCGGTCCCCCCGGAGCCGGCCCGAGCCCCAGCCCGTCCAGGGCCGGCCGGGGGCCTGGTTTGCCAATCTGAGCACCGGTGCCAAACTCCGCCTGGTGCTGTTGGTCCTGCTCCTCATCTACCTGATCGCGGTGGCCGCGCCCCTGGCCCTGCGCAGCCTGTTGGGCAGCGGGGCCATGGCCGCGGACGGCACAGAGCTGACTGGATTGGACATCGCCCAGGGCCTCAGCACCCTGGAGGGCGCGGCCCTCTCCCCGGCCACCCAAGACCAGGCCCAGTTCGTGGCCCTGGCCGACCAGGAGGTGCCGCCCACCCCCACCTACACACCGCTCCCGACGGACACCCCGGTCCCCACGCCCACCCCCACCATCACCCCCACCCCCACGAACACGCCCACCCCCCTGCCTACCCCCACCTTCACCCCGGTGCCGCCCACACCCATCCCGGTGGCCCAGGAGCGGGCAGCGGAGCCCCCGGTGGAGGCGGCCGCAGCACCGCCCCCGGCCCTGCCGCCCCGGATCGTGGATCCCCGGATCCCCGGGCTGGGCATCCAGATCGTGGACGCCCAGGTGCCCTCCGGGCAGCCCTACTGGCGGCTCAAGGAGATCCTCTTCGAGGACGAACAGGAGGCCGGCGGCAAGCACCACATCTTCGTGGAGGTGTTGGACGAGAACGGCGGCCGGGTGGTGGGCCAGGGTGTGCAGATCTTCTGGCCCGGGGGCTCGGAGACCGGCTACACCGAGGACAAGCCGGCCCCCGAGTACGCGTACAACTACCCCATGTTCCGGCCAGGCTTCTCGTACAACCTCCGCATCGAGGGGCTGCCCAGCGACGAGGTCTACAACATGGGCCTGGGCGATCTGGAACGACGGGACTGGAACATCCACGTGAACTACAAGCTCATCTTCCAGAGGACCATCGCCCCGTAGTCCCTTGTCCACTCCCCACTCCCTTGCAAGAGGAGCCGCCAGGGCGCCCGGTTCGGGCGCCCTGGCCTCTGGAAGGGCCGGAAAAGCCGAAAGCCGTTGTGGACTTCCGGCTGTGTGATCAAATCTACAGACACCGGCCTCCAGATGGTGGTATCCGTGGGGGTGCCCCCCACATGCGGTGCCCGTGTCCCAGGATACCGGCCAAGGAGGTCTGTCATGAACCATCCCGTGGTGAGGACCTTGAACCGGTTGCTGGCCCTGTGCCACGCGAGCGAACTGGGGTTCCTGGTGACGGCCAGCAATGTGGACAACCGGGCCGTGAAGGCCCTGCTCCACAGCTACGCGGACCAACGGGCCCGGTTCGCGGAGGAGCTGGCCCAGGCCGTCCGCGAGATGGGAGGCACGCCCACCCGCCGTCCCCTGTGGCTGGGTCGCTTCCACCGAGGGTGGATCGGCCTGAAGACGGCCCTGATCTCCGAGCCCGAGGCCGTGGAACGCGCGGCCTTGGCCGAGGCTGTCCGCGGTGAACAGGCCGCCGAGCGGAGATATCGACAGGCTCTGGAGGCGGACCTGGGCCCGGCCGAGCCCCTGGTCCGGGCCCAACTGGAGGCCATCCAGGAGGCCCGGCGGCTGCTGGCCCAGCTCTGCGGCCGGGAGGACCGACGGCTGGTGATGCGGCTCTTCGATCGGGAGGAGGAGCTGGCCCAGGCCCAAAGGGTGTTGGCGCAACGGGGATTCGGCACGGAACAGGTCCGGGTGATGGCCGCCGCGGAGCTGTTGGAGGAGACGCCCCGCCCACATCCGCCCCATGTCCCCGGGGACATGGCCTGGACCGGCGCGGTGCTGGGGATGCTGGCGGGGACCGTGGTGGGCGGTGTCGCAGCCTTCAGCGCCTCCTTGGCCACCCCGGGTGGGCTGCCCGGCACCTGGCTGGTGGTCATCCCCCTGTTGGGCCTGCTGGCCGGGGGCTTCATCGGCGGGCTGTTGGCCTTTCTGCTGGGATGGGGGAGCCTGGAGCAGGATCGTTTCCTCTACGAACAGAGCCGGCGACGGGGCTGGGCCCTGCTGCTGTTGGAGGCCTCGCCGGAACAGGCCACCGAGGCGGCCCAGATCATGCAGGGGATCAACGCGGCGGCCAGGGCGCGGTAGAGCATAGGAGGCACCTGGGGCATCTCCAGCCTCAGCTCAGCCAGCGCTTGCGTCGCCGGTAGTGCTTTACCTCCCGGTAGCTCTTGCGCTGGCCCACCTGGGTCAGGCCCAGGTAGAACTCCCGGACATCCGCGTTCTCCTGGAGCTCCTGGGGCGTTCCCTCCAGCACGATGCGGCCGTTCTCCATGACGTAGGCGTAGTCCGCGATGCGCAGCGCGGCCCGGGCGTTCTGTTCGACCAGGAGGATGGCCGTGCCCTGTTCCCGGTTGATCTGCCGGATGGTGCGGAAGATCTCCTGGACCAGGAGGGGGGCCAGGCCCAGGCTGGGCTCGTCCAGGAGCATGAGCCGAGGCCGGGCCATGAGGGCCCGACCGATGGCCAACATCTGCTGCTCACCGCCCGAGAGGTATCCGGCCGTCTGGCCACGTCGTTCCTCCAGCCGGGGGAAGAGCCGGTACACCCCGCGGATGTCCTCCGGCACGTTGCCGCGGTCCCGACGGGTGTAGGCCCCGGCCCGCAGGTTCTCCTCCACCGTCAGGTGTTCGAAGACCCGACGCCCCTCCATCACCTGGAAGACGCCCCGCCGGACGATCTCCGCGGGGTCCAGCCCGTGGATGCGCTCTCCCTGGAACTCGATGGTCCCGTCGGTCACCTCCCCGTCCTCGGGCCCGAGGAGGCCGGAGATGGCCTTCAGGGTGGTGGACTTCCCCGCGCCGTTCGCGCCCAGCAGGGCCACGATCTGTCCCTCGGGCACCTGGAGGGACATCCCCTTGAGCACCAGGATCACATCGTTGTAGATGACCTCGATGTTGTTGAGGACGAGCATGGCAGAGATTCGGAAGGCAGGCCGGGCCTCCCGGCCCCTCTCGGGAGACCCGGCTCTGTGGAAGCTACTCCGCGTCGATGTAGTCCGTGATGGCCTTCCACTGGCCATCCTGTACCTGGAAGATGCGCAGGGAGCGGTTGCCCCGGTGGTCCTCCTCGGAATAGGAGATGGGGGCCGTGACACCGCCGGTGTCGAAGCCCTGGAGGCCCTCCAGGCTGGCCTTGATGTTGGGCCCTGTGAGCTCCATCCCCGCCTCCAGGGTCCGCTGGATGCCGCCCTCCACCATGACGGCCATGGTCCACCAGCCCTGGCCGTAGTGGAGCCCGATCTCGTTCAGATCCTGGCCCTGGGCGGCCAGGAAGTCCCGGGGAGCCTGCAGGCCGGGAACGTCCTCGGTGGGGGGCGCGAAGGGCAGGGTGCCCACCACCCCCTCCGCGGCGCCCTCGGCCAGGTTCACCAGGATCTCGTCCGCGCACCAGTTCAGGCAGATGACCTGGACGTCGTCCATGCCCAGCCGCTGCCTGTCCTTCAGGAGCAGGGCCGCGGGGCTGGAGACGTTCTGGATGACGATGTAGTTCGCGCCGAACTCCCGGGCCTGGGTGAGCTCGGGGGTCAGGTCGGTGGCTCCTCGGGGCATCGCGATGGCGGTGAAGGCCATGCCGTTGGCCTGGGCAAAGGCCTCGCCGTCGGGCACGGGGGAGCGGCCGAAGGGGCTGTCGTGGTGGAGGACCGCGACCTTGGGCGCGCCTGCGTTCCCCTTGGCCGCCCAGTCCTCCAGGGCCCAGCGCAGGGCGATGAGCATCTGGTCCGAGTAGGTGGTGCCCACCAGGAAATTGTAGGGAGCCTCCTCCGGGTTCCCCAGCACCGCGGAGTAGGACGCGGACATGAAGGGGATCTCGTCCGCGGCGATGCGCCCCCGCAGGGCCTCGGTGTCCCCGGTGCCCCAGCCCTGGAAGGCCACGATGCCCTCGTTCACGAACTGGGAGTAGAGCTGTTCGGCCACATCTACCTTGTAGCCGTAGTCCTGGAAGAGGAGCTCGATGGGGCGGCCGCTCACGCCGCCCTTCTCGTTGAGCCACTGGACGTAGCCCTGGATCCCCTCCGCGTAGGGGGTTCCCACATCGGATGTGGGGCCGGTGAGGTCGAAGATGGCGCCGATCTTGATGGGCTCACCGGCCATGGCCTCCTGGGCAGGGGCCTGGGCCCCTTGGTCGGGGGACGCGGGCTGGGGGGCCGGACACCCGGCCAGGGCCAGAGCGGCCCACAGCACAAAGGACAGGAGCAGGATCTTGCGCATCACGGGTAACCTCCTTGGTGGGTGCATTGGGTGCCGACAAGGGGGGCCGGGCGGCGGCCGAACGGTCGCCCGCCCTCCCCGAGACGCCGGGATCACGGGCAGCGGACGCACTCGGTACAGGGCCTCACGTCGTCTCCACATACCCCAGACACGGACCACGCACTCTCCAGGCCGGGCTCAGTAGGAGAACGGCCACAGGCGGAAGTAGTCCTTCACGTCCTTCCAGAGCTTCGCGATGCCCTCGGGCTCCTTGATGAGGAAGAGGATGATGACTCCGCCGAAGACCCCTAGCTGGATCTGGGGGATGAGCCCGGCTATCCCGGGGATCACGTCCCGGAAGGCCCGGCCCAGGTTGTTCAGCACCGCGGGCAACAGGGTGATGAAGGCCGCGCCGTAGATGGAGCCGCTGACCGAGCCCAGGCCGCCGATGATGATCATGGCCAGGTAGCTGATGCTGGTCTCGATGGTGAAGCGCTCCCAGGTGACAATGGTCCGGTAGTGGGCCGTGAGGGCCCCGGCCAGCCCCACGAAGAAGGAGGAGGTCGCGAAGGCCAGCAGCTTGTAGCGGAACAGGTTCACCCCCATCACCTCCGCGGCGATGTCGTGGTCCCGGATGGCCACGAGGGCCCGCCCCACCCGGGAGCGGAAGAGGTTGGCCGCGAAGAGGGTGGTGAAGATGGCGAAGGCCAGGATCACCCAGTACCATCGGAAGTCCGCGCCCCGTCCTCCCAGCTTCAGGCCGAAGAGGGTGGCCGGGGGGACCACCAGGGCGTCGGTCCCTCCGGTCACCGCCTCCCAGTGGGTCACCACCCAGAGGATGATCTCCTGGGCGGCCAGGGTCGCGATGGCCAGGTAGAGCCCCTTCAGCCGCAGGGAGGGAATGCCGAAGACCGCGCCCACGGCCGCGGTGGTCAGGCAGGCCAGGGGGATGGTGACCAGGATAGGCAACCCCCAGCGGGTGGCCAACAGGCCGGCCGTGTACGCGCCCACGGCCATGAACCCGCCCTGGCCCAGGGAGATCTGGCCGGTGAACCCGGTGAGGATGTTCAGGCCGATGGCGCCGATGGCCGCAATGCCGATCTGGTTGGCCAGGGTCAGGTAGTAGTTGTCCGCGAAGAAGGGGAAGACCAGCACGAAGGCCAGGACCAGGGCCAGGCGGATCTTCTGGGCCGGCGTGCGCCGCAAGGTCAGATCCTGGCGATAGGACTCGAAGAAGATGCCGGATTCCATGGCCTACACCCGCTCGATGATCTCCTGGCCGAAGAGGCCGTAGGGCCGCACCATCAGGACCAGGGTGAGGACGATGAAGGGCACGATCTGGTTCAGCCCCTGGCCGATGTACCCCCCGGTCCACGCCTCCAACAGGCCGATGACCACCCCGCCGATCACCGCGCCGGGGATGGAGTCCAATCCCCCCAGGATCACCGCGGGGAAGACCCGCAGCCCCAGGCCCGCGATGTTGCCCCCCACACCGATGATGTTGGCCAGGAGCATGCCGCCAATGGTCGCGGTCACCGCCGCGATGGACCAGGCCAGGGCGAAGATCCTGCGGATGCTGATGCCCATGCTCATGGCCGCCTGTTGGTCGTCGGCCACGGCCCGCATGGCGATGCCCTCGTTGGAGAGGCGGAAGAAGAGGCTGAACAGGGCCAGCATGAGGATCGAGAGCGCGATGGCCCACAGACGGTCCGCGCTGACCACCGCCCCCAGGATGAGCACCTCGTCCCGGGGAATGAACGCGGGGAAGCTCCGAGGCACGGGCCCCCAGATGGCCGTGACCAGGGCCCGGAGCACGCTGGCCAGGCCGATGGTGACCATGATCACGGAGATGATGGGCTCGCCGATGAGGGGCCGGAGCACGGTCCGCTCCACCGCGACCCCCAGCACCACGGCTACGGCCAGGGCCAGCAGGACCCCCACCGGCCAGGCCAGCCCCGCCTGGGCCACGAAGAAGAAGGTGACGTACGCGCCCACCAGCAGGAGCTCGCCCTGCGCGAAGTTGATCACATCGCTGGACTTGTAGATGAGCACGAAGCCCAGGGCCGCCAGCGCGTACACCGCGCCGTTGGTGAGCCCGGAGACTGTCAGTTGGATAAAGAGGTCCATGGGCCGCTCCCCTGCTCTTCCCTCCCCCTAGGCCACTTCCTCGATGTGCAGGCGGGTCTGGATGGTGGCCGTGGTGCCGTCCTGGTAGGTGATCTCTGTCTCCACCTCCAGGGCCTCCTGGCCGCTGTAGAGGGCCTGGATGATGTGCTGGTACCGTTCGGCGATGAAGCGCCGCCGCACCTTGCGGGTGCGGGTGAGCTCCGCGTCGTCCGCGTCCAGCTCCTTGTGGAGGAGCAGGAAACGCCGGATCCGGGCGGCCTCGGGCAGATCCGCGTTGGTGCGTTCCACGTCCCGGCGGATCAGCGCGTAGACCTGGGGTTTCTGGGCCAGGTCGGTGTAGGTGGTGTAGGCGATGTGGCGGCGCTCGGCCCACTTGCCCACGTTGGCGAAGTCGATGTTGATCATCGCGGTGACATAGTCCCGGTCGTGGCCGAAGACTACCGCCTCCCGGATGTACTGGCTGAATTTGAGCTTGTTCTCGATGAACTGGGGGCTGAAGCGGGTGCCTCCTCTCAGTGCCATCACGTCCTTCAGCCGGTCGATGACCACCAGATGGCCGTCCTCGTCGAAGTAGCCCGCGTCGCCGGAGTGGAGCCACCCGTCCTGCAGGGTCTCCGCGGTGGCCTCCGGGTTTCGGTAGTAGCCCACGAAGACCGCGGGGCTGCGGGTGAGGATCTCGCCGGCCTCGGAGATCCGCACCTCGGTCTCCGGAATGGGACGGCCCACGGTGTGGAACTTGATCTCCCCATCCCGATGGACCACGGAGATGCCCCCCACCTCGGTCTGGCCGTAGATCTGTTTCAGGTTCACGCCCAGGGCATGGTAGAAGCGGAAGACGTCCGGGCCCAGGGCCGCACCGCCGGTGTAGCATCGCTTCAGCCGGCGTAGGCCCAGGTGATCCTTGAGCATCGCGAAGACCAGCCAGTCGGCCAGGCGGTAGCGCAGGCGCAGGCCCAGGGAGGGGCGCCGCCTCTCGAAGAGGGTGTCGGCCATCTGGTAGCCCACCTCCAGGGCCCAGCGGTAGATGGCCCGTTTCATCCGGGTGGTGTCCTCGATCTTCACCTGCACCGTGGAGAGCATGTTCTCCCAGATGCGTGGCGGCGAGAAGATGACCTGAGGCCCGATCTCCCGGATGTTCTCCTGCACCGTCTCGGGTTCCTCCGGGAAGTTGACCGTGAAGCCCACGGTCAGGCCACAGTTGATGGTCATCATCTGCTCGCCGATCCAGGCCAGGGGCAGAAAGCTCACGTATTCGTCGCCCGGCTCCAGAGGGTCCACGGCCATCAGGTTCCGGGCCATGCTCATCAGGTTCCTGTGGGTGAGCATGGCCAGCTTGGGCCGGCTGGTGGTGCCCGAGGTGGTGCTGAGGATGGCGATGTCGGTGGCCTTTCCCCGGGCCACCGAGGCCTCGAACCAGCCCGGGTGTTCGGCCTCGTAGGCTCGGCCCAGCTCCTCCACCTGGGGGAAGGCCATCAGGAGCGGCTCCGGGTAGTTGCGCAGCCCCCGGGGATCGTGGTAGATCACCTTGCGTACCCGGGGCAACCGGTGGATGACCTCCAGCACCTTGTCCACCTGCTCCTGGTCCTCCACCACCAGGAAGGTCACGTCCGCATGGTCCGCGATGTAGAGGATCTCCTCCGCGATGGAGTCCTGGTAGATGCCCACGGACCGGGCCCCCGCGGCCTGGGCCGCCAGCTCCGCGTAGACCCATTCGGGGCGGTTGTCGCCGATGATGCCCACCGTGTCCTCGGGGGTCAGGCCCAGGTGGACCAGGCCCAGGCAGAAGGCCTTCACGTGCCCCAGATACTCCCGCCAGGTGACGGGTTGCCAGATGCCGTATTCCTTCTCCCGCAGGGCGATCCGGCCATCGCCCCACCGTTCCGCGTTCTCCACCAGAAGCTGTGGCAGCGTCTCGGCCATCTTCCTCCGTCCCAGCGCAAGGAGATCAGGCGTGTTCCTGCCCCAGGTAGGCCCGGATCACGTCCGGATGGCTCCGGATCTCCTGGGGCGAGCCGTCCGCGATCTTGGAGCCGAAGTCCAACACCGCGACCCGGTCGCTGATGTCCATGACCACGCCCATGTCGTGTTCGATGAGCACCACGGTCACGCCCCGTTCCTCGTTGATGTCCAGGATGAACCGGGCCATGTCCTCCTTCTCCTCCACGTTCATCCCGGCCATGGGCTCGTCCAGCAGCAGGATCTGGGGCTCCAGGGCCAGGGCACGGCCCAGCTCCACCCGCTTCTGGAGGCCATAGGAGAGGGTGCCCACGGGCTGGCGGCGGATGGGCTCGATCTCCAGGAAGTCGATGATCTCCTCCACCACGGCCCGATGCTCGATCTCCTCGCGCTGGGCCAGGCCCCACCAGATCCCCCCGGTGAGGACATTGGCCCGCATGTGGATGTGTCGGCCCAGGAGCAGGTTGTCCAACACGGTCATGTGGCGAAAGAGCTCGATGTTCTGGAAGGTCCGGGCGATGCCCAGCCGGGCGATCTCGTCGGGGCGGCGGCGGGTGAGCTCCACGCCCTCCTCGTCGTCGGGGGCCGGGAAGAAGCGGATCGAGCCCTCCTGGGGACGATACAGCCCGCTGATGCTGTTGAGCAGGCTGGTCTTCCCCGCGCCGTTGGGGCCGATGACGGCCAGGATCTCCCCCCGGCGGATCTCCAAGGAGACCCGGGTGAGGGCGGCCACCCCCCCAAAGCGCAGGGAGAGTGCCTGAATGGCCATCTGGCGTGCACCGATACGCGGGGGCACCGCAGGCGATGGAGTTGGGGCCATGGTGTCGAAGCGGCTACAGGTAGGGGCACGCTCGGGGGTGGCCCAATCATAGCAAAGCCCTCGGGAAAACGCAATTCAGTTGACAGAGATCTGGGAAGATGATAGGGTGTAGGTGCGATCCCCAAGACCCCTGCGGGGCGCCGATCGCCTCTCGGCCCCCCTCGGTCGTACCTTCACACCCCGACGTCCACCACCGACGTGGACACGCCCAACGCCTGCAAGGAGGTCGTATGCTCACCGAATTGGACGTGCGCCAGGCCGTGGAGTTCGAGAGCCGAGAGCACCCGGTCCTCAGCGTCTACCTGAACGTGGACCCCCACCGCCGCTCGCCCGAGAAGTACAAGCTGGCCCTGCGGAACCTCATGGCCCAGGCCACCGAGGCCCTGGAGGAAGATCGACAGCGGCTCCAGCGCTTCATCGAGCTGGGCTACAACTGGCAGGGCCGGGGGCTGGTGGTCTTCAGCTGCGCGCCGGAGGAGTTCTGGTGGGCCCACAGCCTGCCCGTCCCCGTGGAGGATCTGGTCTTCGTCAGCCATCGACCCTACGTGCACCCCCTGGCCGAGCTGTTGGACACCTACCAGCGGACCGGGGTGATCCACGTGGACCAGGTGGGGGCCCGCCTCTATCTCTTCCACCTGGGGTACCTGGAGGCCGTGGAGGGATACCTGGGCGAGGAGGTCCGCACCCATCGAGCCGGCGGCTGGGCCTCCTCCCGCTACCAACGCCACGAGGCCGAGACCGCCCGCCAGAACCTCCAGGACGCGGCCGAACTGGCCGAACAGTTCTTCCGGGACTACCGCGTGAATCGCCTGATCCTGGTCGGCACCGAGCCCAACGTCGCCCGCTTCCGAGAACTCCTCAGCCACCGCCTGCGCTCCATGGTCATCGGCACCTTCAGCGTGGACGCCAACGCCGGCCCCAAGGAGATCCAGGAGAAGGCCGTGGAGCTGGCCCATGAACAGGCCCAGGCCGCGGGCCAGGCCCTGGCCGACCAGGTCATCACCCTGGCCCACAAGGGCGGCAACGCGGTCCTGGGCTTGCCCCAGGTGCTCCACGCGGTGCAGAGCGGCCGGGCCCAACACGTGGTGCTGCTCCAGGGCTTCTCCCAGCCGGCCTTCCGCGACCGCCACACCGGCTTCGTCTTCCTCTCGGAACAGGAGGCCGGCGAGGGAACGGAGCTGGAGGCCCTGCCCGACGCGGTGGACAGCGTGCTCCGCCGGGCCCTTCTCCAGGGCATCGGCGTCACCGTGCTCCGAGAGCACCCCGAGCTGGAGAAGCACGGCAAGATCGGCGCGCTGACCCGCTACTGAACCCTCCAGGCAACACGACCGCCACCCCTTGTCCACCCCCGGTTCCGCCATGCATCCCAGACCTGCCCTGCACCGCCTCCTCCTGAGGAGACCGTACCCTCCGCCCACCTGGCCTGCCGCGGGCCCCTCCCCCACCGGCCCGCCCCGCCGGAAAGGCCACCTGGGCCCTTGGGGACTCGTCCTCCTGGGCCTCCTGTGGCTGGCCGGATGCGCCTCCCCGTCGAGCCGCCCCGTGATCGACCGCCCAGAGCTCCTGGAAAAGCTGCCACCGGTGACGCTGGCCCCAGGAGAACGGCTACGGGTGGTGGCCACCACCACCATCGTGGGCGACGTGGTGGCCCAGGTAGGAGGGGAGGCCATCCAACTGGACGTGCTCCTTCCCCCCGGGATCGACCCCCACAGCTACCGGCCCACGCCCCAGGACCTCCAGGCCGTGTCCCAGGCCCATGCCATCTTCGTCAACGGTCTGGGCCTGGAGACTTTCCTGGAACGGGTGCTCCAGAACGCGCCCGAACAGGTGCCGACCATCGCGGTCTCCGCGGGGATCACCCCCCGGCTGTGGGAAGACCGAGAGGCCGATGCAGAGGGTCCGGTGGACCCCCATGTCTGGTTCAGCGTGCCCCTGGTGCGGGACCACTGGGTCCCCAACATCGCCCAGGCCCTGGCCGCCCTGGATCCGCCCAGGGCCCCCACGTACCGGGCCAACGCGGAGCAGTACCGGCAGGCCCTGGACCGGTTGGACCGGGAGATCCGGGCGCTGGTGGCCACTGTGCCCCCCGAGCGTCGGATCCTGGTGACGGATCACGATGTGTTCGGCTACTTCGCGCAGGAGTACGGCTTCCGGATCGTGGGCACGGTGATCCCTTCGGTGAGCACCTTGGCAGAACCCTCGGCCCGCCAACTGGCCCGGCTGCAGGAGCAGATGGAAGAGCTAGGGGTCCCGGCGATCGTGGTGGGAGACACCACCAGCCCCAGGCTGGTGGAACAACTGGCCGCGGACCTGGGCATCCAGGTGGTGACGGTGTACACGGGCTCCCTCACCGGCCCCGAGGGGCCGGCACCCACCTATGTGGACTACATGCGGGTCAACGTCACCCGCGTCGTGGCAGCCCTCCGGTAGCCGGCGCTCCTTCGCCTCACCTACAACATGGCCAGCAGGAGCGTCAGGGTCACCAAGCTGAGCAAGGTGGAGAGGAGGACGGTGGGAGTGACGAAATCGGGCACCAGATCGTGCTCCAGGGCGATGATCGCGGTGAGCACGGCCGCGGGCATCCCGGCCTGCAGCACGCCCGCGACCCGGGCCACCCCCTCCAGGCCCAAGATCCCGGCCAGCCCCAGGGCCCACAGGGGCCCTCCCAACAGCCGAATTCCACTGGCCCATACCATGTCCCAGGTGAACCGCAGGGACCGGATCCCCGCAAGCTGGACACCCAGGGCCACCAACATGGTGGGCACCATGGCACCGGACAGGAGGCCCAGGGCTCGCTCCACGGTCAGCGGAAGCTCCATGCCGCTCCCGTTGACCAGGAGGGCCGGGAAGATGGCCAACACCCCGGGCGTACGGAACGCGGTCCACACCGCATCCCGACGGCCGCCCGATGCCCATCCGGCCGCGGTCACCCCGATGAGAAAGCTCACGGTGCTGATGGCCAGGAAATAGAGGGTAGCCGCCACCAGCCCGGCCTGCCCCTGGCTGAACTCCACGATGGGCAGCCCGAAGTTCCCCACGTTGCCGAAGACCGCGACCAGGACATAGGCCCCCACCATCTTCGGAGGCCGCCCCAGGCCCCGGGCCACCAGGAACCCCAACAGGGCACAGCCCAGCTCCACCAGGACGATGAAGGCCACCATGCGGAAGGCCAGGCCGGCCTCCAGCCGGGCCGAGGCCAGGAGATCGAAGACAAAGGCCGGCACCAACAGGTAGTACGCGTAGCGGGTCAGGGTACGCGCTTCCAGCCCCAGCCGAGGGCCCGCGAGGTAGCCCAGGAGCGCCAGCCCGAAGACCGGCGCGATGATGTCGACGAAGATGCGCAGGAGCTGGAGGAACACTCCGCACTACCCCTGGAGGCGGATGGGTTGCGGTGAAGACGTGGCGCGGTACCGGAGAGCGGCCCCGGGCCGCCCCCGGGTGCTCACTCCTGGAGGGACGGGGCCCGACGGTAGAACTCGTCCAGGATCCGGACCATCCGATCCCGGTTCACGCCCAGATCGCTGCGGCCCAGCCGAGCCGCGGAGCGGTAGTGGATCTGGCCGGCCTCTGGGTCGAAGTAGAACTCCAGGTCGTCCACGAAGCGAAAGATCCGGGAACGGGCCTCTGCCCGAATGTAGCCCGGTTGTTCGTGGACGACGGTGACCCGGGGCATCTCCTCCAGGATCTCCCGGATGAGGGCCTGGGCCTCCTCCATAGAGCCGTCGTGCTCGATGGGCTCCATGCCGTGGACGTCGTCGTCCTCCTGGCTGGAGACACAGTTGGGCGTGTCCGGGCAGGGGGCCAGGCGGCCGTTCACCACGCCCAGGTTGTCCGGGGGAGAACCGCTGCAGCCGGCCATGCCCAGGGTCAGAAGGCACAGGACCAGGGAGAGCCAGGACGAACGGCGCATGGGCAGCCTCCTTCGGGACCGGGTGGATACATGGATGCCGCTGGGGACGCTGTGCTATACTACCCCCATCCTCGCCGCTTTGTCCAGCCCGGCACCAGGCCACGTGGAGCCGGGCTGCCCAGGGCCAGGATGGCCCTGGAGCCCATCCCATGGATCCGACCGATCCACCATCCGTTCAGGAGGTCTCGCGTGTCCCCCCCGGTCCCACCTGTACAGAGGCAGTTCCTGGACCTGCTGCCGTCCGAGCTGACCGAGTTCCACCGGGCCCAGGTGTTGGTGCTGCCCATCCCCCTGGAGCGGACCGTCTCCTACGGCACGGGCACGGCCCGAGGCCCCGAGGCCATCCTCTGGGCCAGCCACCATGTGGAGCTGTACGACCGGGAGTTCGACCGAGAGCCGGCCCGGGAGTACGGGGTCCATACCCTGCCGGCCCTGGCCCTGCCGGACGATCTGGAGGCGGCCGTGGAGGCCATCGCCGATGCGACCCAACAGGCCGTGGCCACGGGCAAGTTCGTGGTGGGGCTGGGCGGCGAACACACGGTGAGCGTGGGCTTCGGCCGGGGCCTGCTGCGGGCATTGGAGGGCCCCATCACCATCGTCCAGATCGACGCCCACTGCGACCTCCGGGACGTGTTCGAGGGCACGCCCTACAGCCACGCCTGCGTCCTGCGCCGTCTGTTGGAGGACCCCAGGGTGGAGCAGGTGATCCAGCTCGGCATCCGCTCCATCTGCCAGGAGGAGGTGGACTTCCTCCGCGCGCACAGCCATCGGGTGGCCCTCCGCTTCGCGGAGCAGATCCACGCCGGAGGCTGGGCCGATTGGCTGCGCTCCCGAATCCAGGGTCGAACCGTCTACCTGACCCTGGACGTGGACGGCTTGGACCCTTCCGTGGTGCCGGCCACGGGCACGCCCGAGCCCGACGGCCTCACCTGGAACGAGACCCTGGCCATCCTGCGCCTGCTCTTCCGACACGCCCACGTGGTGGCCATGGACTGCGTGGAGCTGGCCCCGGTGCCCGGCCTGAACATGGCGGACTACGCGGTGGCCAAGCTGCTCTACAAGGCCATGAGCTACCGCCTGGCCGGAAACGGCAGGGAGGCGTGAGCCCGCGGGCGGGATGTCCGGCTCTGGGGTGAGCCGTTCACTCCGATGCGGAGAAGGCATCCCCGCGCCATCCCGGCAGACGGAGCACCTGGCCCACATGGAGCCGATCGCAGTCGGCCAGGCCATTGTACCGGCACAGGGCCTCCCACAGGCGCCGGTCCCCGTATACGGCCTCCGCGATGCGGCTCAGGGTGTCCCCGGGCCCCACGGTGTAGAGGGTGTAGAGCGGCTCGCCCGGCTCCCCACGCATGCCAACCGTCTCGCCGGCCAAGGTCGGCATGACAGGCTCCCGGAGCTGGGCCACGCCGCCCGGATCGAACAGGAGGCCGTTCTCCACATCCAGGCGATAGCTCACGGCCACATGGGAGGCCAGGTGGGCCACCACCACCGTGTAGCGGGGAAACGGCCGGGCGATCTCCGCCTCCCAGACCGGCACTCCATCCACCACTCGAGGGGTGCCCGCCGCGGTGTTGGGCGCTCGGGTGGGGTCCAGCCCCCGGCTCAACATGGCCTGGAACTGGTCCTGGTCAAAGACGTAGAGGTTCAACCCCGTGTCCAGGCGGAGCTGTTGAGGCGGATCCAGGCGCAAGGTCAGCCGCAGAGGGCGGTGGATGTCCTCGGTCTGGAGCGGGAAATAGTGGCGGATGTAGCGGTTGGGGAGGGTGCCCTGCAGGGAACGGGTCTGTCGAGGGAGCGGCTCGGGGGTCGGAAACGGAGTGGGTGTAGGCCCCGGAGGCACCAGCACCGGAACCGAGCCCTGATAGCCAGGCGGCTGGCCCGGGGGCACGGTGGACCAGGCGCTGGCCACCTGGGCCCCGTGGTCGATCATCTCGCCGTTCTGGGCCTGGATCCGGTAGCCGATCCCCGCCCGGCCATGGCTGTACACCACCAGGATCAGCTCCTGGGGCACGGGAGGCCGGATCTGGGCCAGGAGACGACGCTCTCGGCCCGGCAGAGGAGCGCCCGCGGCAACGGCCACACTGCCGGCAGGCGTGCCGGCCCGGTAGGCCGCGTAGCCCCGGAGATCGAAGAGGAAAAAGCCGGCCCGATCGTCCACCTGCCATTGTCCCTGGGGGACGTAGTCCATGGTGAGGACCAAGGGCTGGTCTCCGCTGAAGGGGACCACGGTCAAGACGTGTCGGTTGCCTGGGCCGGGCAAGGTGCCCACCACAGCCGTGGAGCGAACCACGCCCTGGGAAAGGGGCGGGAAGGGCTCTGGGGCGGGGCGATCGGCCCACCCCCCAGCGGGGAAGGCCCATCCCAGGACGACCACCAGCCCCAGGAGTCCGCGCCGGAGGAGATCGATTCCGGTCCCACAGCGTAGGTGTCCTCTCACGTGCACAGGGCTTCAGCCTCCCGACGGCGAAGATGCCAGGCCCACAGGCCGGTGGGGATCAGGTTCAGCCCACACATCAGCCACACAGCCTGGCCCAGGGAGAGCCCCACGTCCAGGGCTGCACCGCCCCAGGCCGCGGCGGCCGCGCTGGCCAGGGTAAAGGCCATGAACTCCGAGGCAAAGACCCGGCCCCGCATCTCCGTGGGCACGGTCTGGAGGAGGAGCTGGGTGGTGAAGACCCAGACGATGCCGCCGCCGATGCCCCGAACCACCGTGGCCAGGAGCACCAGGGGAAAGTTGAACAACGGCGCGTAGAGGGCCAGGCCCACTCCGGTGAGGAGATAGCCCACCAGGATGGCCCGACGCAGGCTCCACGGCCGATCGCCGGTGAAGTGGCGGGCCGCGATGGGGCCCAGGCCGGTCCCGATGCCCAGGCCCATGTAGAGCATCCCCAGGCTGAGGCCCCCGCTCTCCCCCAGGGGGAAGAACACCCGGGCGGTGACCACCATGAGCACCTGGAAAGGGCCCGCGGAGGTCAGGGAGAGGGCCGCCTTCTGCGCGGCCACGTGGAGCACATCCCGTTGGCGGTGGAGGTAGCGCAGCCCTTCCACGTACTGGTGGAGTGCGGCTGCCACGGTGCCCTCCGTCCGCTGCAGGGCCTCGGGCATCCGGTAGCGGATGCGGTAGATGAACCCGGCGGAGAGGAGGAAGGTCAGCGCGTCGATGAGGAAGGCCGTGTAGACCCCCCACCAGCCGGCCACCAGGCCGCCCACGGCCGCGCCCACGGAGAGCATCACCGACCAGGTGGCCGAGCTGAGCGCGTTGGCCGTGCCCAGGTCCTCCTCGTCCACCAGATCGCCCAGGATCGCGTTGCGGGTGGGGAAGAAGAAACCACTGATGCCCAGCTGCAGCGCGGTGAGGGTGTAGAGCAGCCACACCTGGTCCGGTCTGCGGACCAGCAGAAAGCCCAACACCACCAGGGCCCGGAGGAGATCCGTGGCCACCAGGATCTGGCGTCGATCGTATCGGTCGGCCACCACCCCGGCCAATGGGCCGACCAGGAAGGGCGCCAGCATCCGGATGATGAAGAGCCCACCGATGGCAAACCCCGAACGGGTGAGCTCCACCACCAGGGCCGCGGAGCCGATCAGGTTGAACCAGTCGCCCAGCAGGCTGACCACCTGGCCCAGCCAGAGGTGGCGGTAGTCGGGATTGCGCCGGAGCAGGTCCAGATATCGGTTGTGGGGCTTCCATCGTACAGCCTGCGCCACTGGGCTCCTCCCAGATCAGGGCGGGGGCGACCAGACCAGGAGGTTGCCCGAGAGGACGGTCTGGCCTCGAAGATCCTCCTCCAGGGACCAGGCCACCGGCAGGGGGCCGCTGCCGGCCTGGCGCTGGATCACCAGTCGATAGCTGCCGGGACGGATGGAGGGCGGCAGTCGGTAGGTGAAGACCACCGTATGGGTCTGTCCGGGCTCCAGCACGAAGAAACCCGCCAGGACCTGGGTTCGCCTCTCGCCGGGATAGCTGGCCACCGAGTCGGGCTCCACCCCCTGGACGGAGAGGAGCTCGCTCCCCCGGGGCACGTAGAGGCGCACGTAGTCGAAATAGCAGCGACGCATCATCTCCCCATATTCGCCACCGTACCGGGCCGTGTGGAGACAGGTATGGCCGGGAACGGGCAAGGTGTGGCGATAGGTGATGGTGGCTCTGGCCAGGGCCCGACCGTCGGGATCGTCGTCCGGCCATTCCACCCGATAGGCCAGGCGACGCTCCACCACCCCGTCCACCTTGTTGAAGCCCACATTGCTGTCCACCAGGGCCAGGTAGTCCGCGCCCGCCTGGGGCTGAAGGCCGCCGTCCCACCCCAGGGCCGCGAGCACGGCCTGGGTCGACGGCTCCTCCACCCAGATCTGGATGGCCCGCTCCTCCAGGGCCTGGCGGGCCGCCCGATAGAGGGCCCAGGGATCCACCTCCCGGCCCCGGAGCTTGGCCAGCAGGGCCTGGGCCAGGGCCGGGATGAAGGCCTTTCGTCGACGCCACCACTCCTGGAATGTCTGTCCCTGTTCCTGGGCCTGGCGAGGGTCCCCCCACAGCTCCGTCAGGATCGCCACCACGTTCTCCCCGGTGACGGGCCCCTCCACACCGGGAAGCTGGACTCCCCCCACCCCGTCCAGAAGGAGCTCCACAGCCCGGAGGTCCACGGTGATCACCCCGTCCACCTGGATGCCCTGGTCCTGGCGATAGAGGGCCTGTACCGTCCGGGCACTGGTGGGCAGGTCTGGCGACCAGTTCGCGTCCCGGAGGGCCAGGATGGTGGCCTGCATGTAGCGTTGGAGAGGGGGCGGCGCGGGGGGATGGGGAACCTGGAGGTTGTCCACCGCGTAGCTGTCCACGATGGTCAGGTCCACCAGGCGACCCTGTTCCACCACCACCTGGCCCACCGCGCTGATGAACCCGCCGGTTCCCCGGAGCTCGTGGTTGTTCTGGACCAGAAGCAGGTAGGTGGCAGGACGCTCCAGGCCCATCAGCCGGGGCAGGGAAGGGCCCAGGGGAAGGAGCCGGGCGACCAAGGGGAGCACCTCCTGGGCCTGGGCCACCGGTTCCTGGAGAGCCGGGGGCAACGATGCCGGCTCCAGGGTCTCCAGGGCCCGGACGGCCCGTTCTGTCCGCGCGGCCATGGCCTGGAAGGCGATCTCCTGGCCGGCCAGCTCGGCCAGGAGCCCAGGCACCCACCCATCGGGGTCCGGGCTGTGGAGGGCCGGTGCCACCAGGGCCAGGGCCTGGCTGCCCACCTGGCCCATCTCCGCGGCCACCACCAGAAGCTTCGGAGCCGCGGCCACCCACGCGCCCCGGGGGCCCAGGCCCTCCAGCCCAGCCAGGGCAGGGGCCAGAAAACGGAGCTCTCTCTCCAGCCCGGCCAAGGCCTGGGCCGTGTCCCGAAGACGCTCCTCCTGTTCGGCCAGGGTGTCCAGGGGATCCGACCCCTCGCGCAGCTCCTGGGCCCACATCCGCAGCCCATCCACCTGGCGATAGAGCTGCCAGGCGTAGTAGCCGACGCGGCCCGCCTTGTAGAGGATGAGGGCACCGAGCAGGAACGCCAGCAGCAGGAGCCCCAGCCGGATCGGGCGCCGGCGGGCGCGAGCAGCTCTGGAGGGCTGGACGTCGGATGGCTGGGCGGTCCGGGGGAAGTCATCCATGGTTCGCAGGCAGACGCTTCGATGGTCCGATGGCTCCGCTCGTGCATTGTACCACGGGGCAGGCCTCTCCCGGATCCAGGATTCTCCCGGGCCAGGCCCGGAGAGGGCCCGAACCTCCCCCAGGCGATGCCCGGGAGATCGCTCGGAGCACCAGGCCCCGAGCACCGCTCAAGGGGGGCGATACCGCCAGATGGGCCCCACGGGCTCCAGCCGATCCCCGGGAACCAGGTCCAGAGGCTCCGCGAAGTAGATGGGCCGCACCCCCGCGTTGGCCGACAACACGGCTCCGGCCGATCCCGAGCGAATCCCCGGCACCTGGGGATAGAGGGCGGCCATCAGCTCCGGATACCAGGAGAACTGGAACAGGGAGACGTTCAGGAGCACGGTCCCCGGGGCCGTGTCCAGCAGGTCGCCCCGGGCCCAGGCCCCATACCAGAGCGCGAAGGTCTCCTGGTCCGACTGGCTGAAGAGGATGCTGTTGGGCTCCAACACCGCCGCGACCTGGGCGATGAAGTCCTCGGCCTCCCGGTCTCCTCGGAGACTGTGCTGGGGCCAGCGCAGAGCCGTGAGCAGGAGCAGCGCGGCCAGGCCCGCTCCCGCCCAGACCGACCAGGAGCCCGTGCCGCGGGGGAAACGGGCCACCAGCCAGGCCCGCACCTCGACCAGCCCCTCGGCCAGAAGGAGAGCCATCCACCAGACCACGGGCAACAGGTAGACCTCGCTGTCCACGGTGTTGTAGCTCACCATGTAGGCGGTGATGGGCAACGTCCAGAGCAGAACCAGGTTCCGCAGCCAGGGCATGTCCCGGTCCCAGCGGTAGAGGCCGGCCAGGACCAAGGCCAGCCCCACCGGCGTGTACTGGTCGGCCAAGATCTGGGCCCAACGGCTGAGGCGGACCAGGCTCCAGGGCGACGTGAAGGCGAACAGGTAGTCCCGATAGGCCGCGCCGCTGACCAACCACCAGAACCCCTCCCAGGTGGTGGGCCACCCCCAGTTGACCGGCGAGGGGGGCTGGAGCTGGGCAGCCCAGGGGATACGCAGGTAGAGGGCCAGGCCCGGGAGGGTGCCCGCCGCAACCCACCCCCAGAAGGAGAGCCGTCGAGCCCCCGGCTCCACGTGCCAGAGCCCATAGGCCAGGGCCGGCAACACCAACACCACCGTCATGTGATGGGCGAGGCCCAGCCCAAGCACCAGGCCGAAGAGCTGGGCCCGCCGCCGAGGATCCGCGGGACGATGGCCCAGGGCCAGCCCCACCAGGCCCACCACCAACAGGCTGTGGAGCGCGTACACCTCGGTGATGGTGGCCTGGTCCCAGAGGAGCGGCGCCACCGCCCAGGCCACCGCCACCAGGGCCACCATGCTCGAGGAGCGGACCGCCCGGAGAGGAAGGCGCAGGCGAGGGAGCAGCCACCCGGTGAGGGAGACGGACAGGGCCGCGCAGAGCCCACTGAAGAGGTTGCCCCGCCAGGCCGGGGAGCTGTCCGGGCTCACCCAGCCGGACAGGGCCAGCCAGCCCTGCAGGAGCAGGGTGTAGAGGGGATACCCGGGTGGATGGGGCACCCCGTTGGTCACTGCAGCGGCCAGAAAGTCCCCGCCGTCGGCCCCGAAATGGGCCCAGGTGTAGCCAGGTGCCCCGCTGACCCCGTAGAGGAGCCCGGCCAGGAGGCCGGAGCCCAAGGTCCACCACCCGCGACGGCCCATGGCTTCCGCTCAGCGGAACGTGGGCAACAGGAACGGCGGCATCCCCAGGCTGATGCCCGCAGTCACCGGCTCGCTGTTCCCGGCCTGGACCACAGCCAGGTTGTCGATCACCGCGCCGTCCGGAACGTCCGTCGCCACGGTGGCCTCCACGGTGACCTGGGTGGAGCTGTTGGCGGGAAGCATGGGCCAGGTCACCTGGAGCACCGCGGTGCCGTCCTCGGCCGTCCAGGTGACCGCACCTCCACCGGACTCCACGGCGCCCGGAACCAGGTCCGGTGGAAAGCGATCCCGCAGGGCCACATCCACCGCGTCCTCGGGTCCCCGGTTGAGCAGGTAGAAGGTGATCTGGAAGCGTTCCCCCTGGCGCACCGGGTCCGGCCGAACGCTCAGGCGGAGCTCCAGGCTCGCGGCCGGCGTCGGGGTCGGAGAGGGCTCCGGTGTGGCCGTCGGGGTGGATGTCGGGGTGGGGGTGGACGTGGGAGTAGGCCGGAGAGGAGGCCGTGTCGGGGTGGGCCGAGGAGGTGGAAGGGTCGGGGTGTTCGTGGGGGTGGGCGGTGGGGGGGTGTCCGTGGGCCGGGGCGTGAAGGTGGGGGTCGCGGTGGGCAGAGGTGTGGGCGTGAAGGTGGGCGTGAAGGGCGGCAGGGTCTGGCCCGGCCGGGAGGACAAGGGACGGGCCCCCGCGGTCGGCGCGCTCAGCAGCAGCAGGACCACTCCGACCACCCACCAGCGCCACAGACGAGAGGGGCGCCAAAGGCGTCTCGCTTCCGGCGGAGCATGGTCGACAGCGGAGGTGGGCTGGCGCATCGGATCTCACCGAACGGAGATGGAAGGGACCGGGGCAGACGGCCGCGGCGCCCTCAGTACGCGCCGCGGCCTCGCAGCACGGCGGGCACGGTCTGCAACAGGATCTGGACGTCGCGCAGGAGGCTGTAGTGCTCGATGTAGTCGATCTCCAGACGCAACCGCTCCTCGAAGGAGAGATCGCCGCGGCCGTTCACCTGCATGGGGCCGGTCATGCCGGGCTTCACGGTCAGACGGCGACGCTGGTGGTCGGTGTACAGGGCCACGATCCGGGCCTCCTCGGGGCGGGGCCCCACCAGGCTCATCTCCCCCCGGAGCACGTTCCAGAACTGGGGGAGCTCGTCCAGGCTGAAGCGGCGGAGCCATCGCCCCACCCGAGTGACCCGGGGATCCCGGCGCAGCTTGTAGGCAGGCTCCTGGAGCTGGGTGAGGTCCAGGAGCTCCGCGAGGCGTTCCTCGGCCTGGGGGGTCATGGTACGGAGCTTCACCATCCGGAAGGGGCGGCCGTGTTCGCCGATGCGGGTCTGGACGAAGAAGATAGGGCCGGGCGAGTCCAGCTTGATGGCCAGCCCGGCCACCAGGATCAGGGGGGCCGAAGCGGCCAGGCCCAGCAACGCGCCGACGATGTCCATGGCCCGCTTCACCAGCCGTTTCCAGCCCGGGATCACCGGGTGATCGGTCCCCGGTGGCGTGCCCGTGAAGTGGATGGTGCCCACCACGTAGCCCAGTCCCAGGGCCACGGCCCGAACGGCCAACAGACCGGGGCTCACCAGGGCCAACCCCAGGGAACGTCTGGCCACCTTCCGCTGGAAGGGCACGGCGGTGGCCAGGAAGACGATCCCCAGCCCGCCGATCAGGGCCCAGAGCCAACGCAGCCCCGGCCAAAAGGCCCCCAGGAGGGCCAGGGGCAGCGCGCCCAGAATTCCGGCCCAGAGGGCCATCTGGAGCTTGAGCACCTGGGGGGTGTGGCTGTCCTGGATGGCCCGTTCGGGGTGCCAGGCGATGAGCAGGGCCTTCCAGAAGCCGATGGCATACTTGCGCCGGGCATACTCCCAGACGTTCCTGTCGTGCAGGTGCTTGACCTGGGCCCGGGGCACGAAGACCAGCCGATACCCCTTCGCGGCCAGACGGAAGCTGAACTCCTGGTCCTCCACGCTGGCCGTGGTGAAGGTGGGATCGAAGCCGCCGTTCTCCAGGAAGACATCCCGGCGATAGGCCGCGGAATAGGTGTCCACGAAGTCGATCCGGTCCAGGTGCCGCATCCGGTCGTATCGGTCCTCGTACTCCGCCTGCACGAACCGGGGCACCAGACCTGTCTGGTCCGTCAGGTACGTGCCCTTGGCCCCGGCCACGTCGGGCGACTCGAACGCGGCCAGCATGGCCTCGGCCCAGTGGGGCATGGGCGCGCAGTCCGCGTCGGTGAAGAGCACCACAGGGGCCCGGGCGGCTTCCACCCCCCGATTGCGGGCCGCGGCAGGGCCGGCGTTCGCCTGCTGGATCAGACGGGCCGCCACCTGGGGGTGGCGCTCCATCCAGGCCCGTACCCGGGTCCCTGTATCGTCGGTGGAGCCGTCGTCCACCACCAGGATCTCATACGTGCCCGCGTCCAGAGTCTGTCGAGCCAGGGCATCCAGGCAGGCCTGGATGGTGTGCCCGCCGTTGTAGACAGGCACCACGATGGAACAGCGCAGGGGCTGGGCGCCCTGGAGCTGGGCGACCGGCGTGGCGTCCAGCCCCTGGGATGGGGAGCGCTCTTGAGGGGCCATGTCCGATGTTCGGGATTGGGTGTGCATGTGTGTTCGGCGCTCGCTGCGGGGTCCTCCTCTGGGGCCTGCGCCGCCGTCCCGGAGGGTGCGACCGAGCCCCGCGGCCGTGCCGGGGTGGCCGCGCTCCGGATGGGATGGTCAGGGGCCGGCTCGGCCCCTCCATGTGGCCACCACGAACACCCGGTGGGTGGACGCGTAGTCCGGCCAGCCGGTGACCAGGGTCAAACGGGCCTCCGCGGTCGGGCCGGTGTACTGGGCCGCGATGGTCCGTTCCTGGACCAGATCCACCCCGATGGGGATCGGCTCGCTCACCTGTTGGACCTGGTAGATGAAGGTCCGACCGGAGGCATCGGTCAGGCGGATCTCCTGGCCCTCCTGGACATCGCCCAGGGCGATGGGCTGGAAGACCGCGGTGCCCAGAAGCTGATGGCCGGAGATGACCACATTGCCCCGGGCGCCGGCCTTCGCGCTGTTCACATGCCAGCCGGCCGCGTCCTCGGGCACGATCCACTCCGTGGTGCGCACACCCCCGATCACGGCGATGCGCCAGCCCATGGGAACCACCGGAACGTCCAGGCCGATGTCCGGGATCTGGAGCCGGGCCGGCGGCAAGGCCTCCGCGGGGGAAAGGGGCTGGGCCTCGATCCATCCCAGCGGCCTCCTGTCCGGTTCCCCGCCGGCCTCCTTGCCGAGAGCCTCCCCAGGGCCTTCTGGAGTCGGGGAGGGGAGGGAAGGGGTCGACAGGGATGGCCCGGCCACCGGTCCCCTGTCACCGACGTCGCCGCGACAACCCACCAGCAGCCCCCCCAGCAGGAGGACGAGCCCGAAGGCCAGGAGAGGACCCTTCAGGGCACGGCGACGGAGAGCCCAGGGCGAAGGGTGCCCGGAGGGCGAAGCGTTGGCTGGGTGCTGGGCCGGATCTCCAGGTAGGTGTCGGATGGCCATGGCATCGCCCTAGGAAGCGGCACCGGAGGAACGCACCTCGGTCGGCACGGGTTCCCATGCCGTGGGGTCCGGTCCTGGATCCCGATTGCCTGGCCCCCATTGTACGGGCAGGTCGTGGCCTTGGACAAATCGAGTGGCAAAGCCGGACGTTCGATGGTAGTATTTCTGGCAGCAGTGTCCCGGCTGTTTCCGCAGCCCGGGAGATCCGACACACCCGTCCATGGGATCGAGGAGAAGCATCCTATGCGATCCAGATCCTCCTGGGGCATCGGCGTCATCGGCACCGGGGGCATGGGCACCCGCCACGTGGAGAACATCCACCGCTATATCAAGGGAGCCCACGTGGCCGCGGTGATGGACGTGGACCACAGCCGAGCCGCCCACGCCGCCGAGGAGAGCGGTGCCCAACCCTTCGACAACGCCCATGCCCTCATCCACTGTCCCGAGGTGGACGCGGTGGTCATCGCCGCGCCCGATCCCCTCCACGCGGAGCTGACCCTGGCCTGTCTGGAGGCCGGGAAGCCCGTGCTGTGCGAGAAACCCCTGGCCACCACGGCCGCGGATGCCCGCCGGGTGGTGGACGCGGAGCTGACGCTGGGCCGGCGGATGGTCCAGGTGGGGTTCATGCGCCACTACGATCCGGCCCACCAGGCTGTCAAGACCGCGGTGGACTCCGGCCAGATCGGACGGCCCCTCCTGTTCAAGGGGATCCACCGCAATGCCCAGGTGGCCCCAGGTTTCGACCTGACCAGCGACTTCGTGGTGCTCAGCTCCCTGACCCACGACCTGGAATCCGCCCGCTGGCTGTTGGGCCAGGAGGCCGTGGAGGTCTACGTGTCCGGTACGGCCACAACCCCGGAGTTCGGCCCAGAGGTATGGGATCTCCAGGTGGTGCAGATCCGCTTCCAGGGAGGGGGGCTGGCCAGCATCGAGGTCTACGTGAGTGCCCACTACGGCTACGAGGTGGTGGCCGAGGTGGTGGGGGAGCGGGGAACCGCGACCACCGGCAACGGCCATGCCCCCTGGATCCGTCGGGAGGGGACCTGTAGCCGGCCCATCGGCTCGGACTGGCTGGCCCGCTTTCAGACGGCCTACGTGGCCGAGCTCCGAGACTGGGTGGCCTCCCTGAGCCGGGGGGATCTGTCCGGCCCGGACGCATGGGACGGATACATGACCCTCCTGGCCGCGGAGGCCTGCATCCGCTCCATCCGCTCGGGTGGGCCGGAGCGGGTGACGGTGCCGGAGCGGCCGCCCCTGTACACCCGCCGGGCCTGAGCACACCCGTTCGCCGGATACCCTGCGTCCGGTCCGGCCTCCACCCCACCGTGGCCATGGCCGACGGCAGGAATTTGTGAAATCCATCCCTTTTCGCTATACTCCTTGTGTTTCGACCGTGTACCGCGTTCGGGCCGCTCTCCGTTGGGCGCTCCGGTCCGGCCCACCCGGTACGCGGCCCTGAGCAACCATCCAGCGGCACAGGAGGGCGAGGACCATCATGGCAGAGGCGGCACAGGCTCAGGCGACATCCCAGGAGACCCGGCTCATCTTCCCGGCCCGGGGACGTTCCGTGGTGGCGGCCATGGCGCTGCTGGTGGCCGGGCTGTTGACCTTCACCATGGGCCTGGGCGACGTCTTCTTCGTGCGGGCCACCGCATGGACCTTCGTCCTATGGGGTGCTCTGCTGATGTACGGCCACATCATCGACTGGACCACCACCTTCGAGGTGACCGACGAGGCCCTGATCATCCGCTCCCCCATGCGTTTCTGGGCTCCCCGGCGGGTGTGGGATTGGGAACACATCTTCCGGGTGGACGTGGTGGTGGATCGGCTGGAGGCCAAGGAGGAGGATGTGGTCATCCAGATCTACTACCAGCCGGAGGGTTCCGCGGTGATCTACCGGGAGGACGTGCTCTACATCCCGGAGCTGGCCCACCTGGTGGTGGAGCGGGCCGGCCTCAAGCCCGCGGACCGGGGCCAGCCTCTCCAGAGCGTGGACCGGATCCCGCCGGACGTGAAGGGCAAGTTCTCCTTCCGCAAATGATGGCTCCTGCTCTGGGGCCGTGGAGACCGGCGGCCCGTCATAGGCCATAGACCCAGAACCACCGAGGAGGCGGGGTTCGGACCCCGCCTCCTCACTTTCCCATCGGCCTCCAGTTTTCTTTTCCCGGCCTGGGCACGGCCCGCTACTCGCCCTCGCGGCCGGCCAGGACCTGGCTGTACACCCGTCGCACGGCCCGCTTCCACATGCTGCGGGCGGCCGCGGCCTGGTATGCGGCCTGGCGTTGCGTGTTCCGCCACCAGGTGGCCTCGGGCTTCTCGATGGGCGTGCTCCACTTGATCGCGGCCGCGGCCCAGGTGAGCCCTGCCCCGAAGCCCACGAAGACCAGGTTGTCGCCGGGCTGGACCTTGCCGGCCTCGATGGCCTCGCACAGGGCGATGGGGATGCTGGCCGTGCTGGTGTTGCCGTATTTCTGCAGGTTGATGAAGACCTTGTCCTCGGGGATCCGCAGCTGTTTGACCACGCTGCTCTGGATGATGCGGATGTTGGCCTGGTGGGGGATGATCAGGTCCACGTCGTCCACCGAGACGCCTGCCCGGTCCAGGACCTTGCGGGTGGCCTCGGCCATGACCCGGGTGGCAAAGCGAAAGACCGCGCGCCCGTCCATCTTGATGTAGTGGGCCCCGCTGCTCACCGTCTCCAGGCTGGCGGGGATGGCGCTGCCGCCGGCCGGCAGGGTGAGGAGGTCCGCGCCGGAGCCGTCGCTGCCCAGCTCGGTGGCCATGATGCCCCCGGGGACGTCGCTGGCAGCCACCAACACCGCGCCGGCCCCGTCGCCGAAGAGGACGCAGGTGTTCCGGTCCGTCCAGTCCACGATCCGGCTCAGGGTCTCGGAGCCGATGACCAACACGTACTCCGCGTCCCCGGCCAGGATCTGTCCTCGGGCCATGGCCAGCCCGTAGACGAAGCCGGAACAGGCCGCGCTCAGGTCGAAGGCCCCTGCGTTCACCGCGCCGATGCCGTCCTGGATGATGCTCGCGGTGCTGGGGAAGATGTGCTCCGGCGAGCTGGTGGCACAGATGATCAGGTCCACCTGGTGGGGGTGGATGTCGGCCACCTCCAGGGCCTTGCGGGCGGCCTTCATGCCCAGGGTGGCCGTGGTCTCCCGGGGAGAGGCCGCGATATGGCGCGCCTCGATCCCGGTCCGGGTCCGGATCCACTCGTCCTTGGTGTCCACGATCTGCTCCAGATCCCGGTTGGTGATCACCTTCTCGGGCACGTGGTAGCCCCACCCGACGATCTGGGCATAACGCCGCTCGCCCCCTGGCTCGGGGAAGGACCCTAGGCCATGGGGCTCCGCCGGATGGGCCCCGTTGGGGTTGGGCTGGCCATTGGGGGAAGGCTGTTCAGGGTGGTGGGACGTGTTCATGCCGCTGCCTCCTCGTAGCGCCGCAGGACCAGGGTGGAGTTGTGTCCCCCAAAGCCGAAGCTGTTGCTCATGGCGACCCGGACCTGGGCCTGTCGGGGCTGGTTGGGCACGTAGTCCAGGTCGCACGCCGGATCCGGGTTCTCCAGGTTGATGGTGGGCGGGATGACGCCCTCCTGGATGGCCTTGGCACAGATGATGCACTCGATGGCGCCGGCCGCCCCCAGGAGATGGCCCAACATGCTCTTGGTGGAGCTGATGGCCACGTTGTAGGCATGCTCTCCCAGCACCGTCTTGATGGCCAGGGTCTCGCCGGGGTCGTTCAGGCGGGTGGCGGTGCCGTGGGCGTTGATGTAGTCCACGTCCGTGGGCTGGATGCCATAGTCCGCGGCCTTGCGCAGGGCCATGCGCATGGCGTCCACCGCGCCCCGGCCCTCGAAGTGGGGGGCGGCCATGTGGTAGCCGTCGGCGCTGTTGCCGTAGCCCACGATCTCCGCGTAGATGTGCGCGCCCCGGGCCCGGGCATGCTCCAGGGTCTCCAGGATGACCACCGCGCTCCCCTCGCTCATGACAAAGCCATCCCGATCCCGGTCGAAGGGGCGGCAGGCCGCGGCCGGGTCGTCGTTGCGCTGGCTCAGGGCCCCCATGACATCGAAGCCGGCCATGGTGAAGGGGAGAAGCCCGGCCTCGGCGCCGCCCGCGATCATCACGTCCGCGTCCCCCCGCCGGATGAGCTCGAAGGCCTCGCCGATGGTGGCCGTGCCGGTGGCACAGGCGTTCACCACCGCGAAGTTCGGCCCGTAGACGCCGTACTGGATCGCGATCTTGCCCGCGGCGCTGTCCACCAACATGTTGGGGATGAAGAAGGGGCTCACCCGCAGCAGGCCCCGCCGATCGATGATCTGCAGGTTCTCCACCAGGGAGTGCGCGCCCCCGATGCCGCTGCCGATGATCACCCCCACCCGCTGCGGGACCTCCTCCGCGAAGTCGATGCCCGCGTCCTGGACCGCCTGCTGGGTGGCCACCAGCGCGTACTGGATGTACGGGTCCAGACGCCGGGCCTCCCGTCTGTCCATGAACTCCTTGGGATCGAACCCCTTCAGCTCGCCGGCGAAGGTGGTACGCAGACCTGTGGTGTCGAACTTCCGCACATGGTCGATGCCCGAACGGCCGGCCAGCAGGTTCGCCCAGGTCTCGTCGACCGAGAGCCCCAGAGGGGTCAGGGCACCGACCCCGGTGATCACGACCCGTTGGGGGGTCGCTCCATTGGCGGCAGGAGGCTTGGAACGCATCGATCCCGGTCCTCGTCTTCGGGTGGCTGGACAACGGCGCCAGGGCGTCTCACCGCATGGCGCCCGGCGGACGGCCACTCCCGTCCTCGGCACGGAGTTTCTCCCTAGTATAACACGGGTGCCGGGGAAAAGTTGCACCGAATGGGCCGACGGATCCGTCCCCATTCGAGCTCCGCCCCCCAACACCAGACCACTTCCCGGACAGAGGACGGGTCGACACCGGGGAGCCATGGCCATGGGTGTTCCTCCGGGGCCGTCGAATTTGCCAGATGGACGGTTTCCGAGTATACTGGGGGCAAAGGAGAGCGGGTGAGTAGCTCAGCTGGTTAGAGCGCACGGTTCACATCCGTGAGGTCACAGGTTCGAGTCCTGTCTCGCCCACCAAGCACCAAGGCCGGGAGCGCCGTCGCTCTCGGCCTTCTCTTTGCAGCATTGCTCCGAAACCCGGCCCTGTGCTATCCTGTTCCCCGCGTCGGCGTTTCCATGGAACCCGCTCACGGGAGAGCACACCATGCCCCTCTGGCTCACCCAGGAGGACGTCCGGGCCCTGTTGACCATGCCCGCGGCCATCAACGCGGTGGAGGATGCGCTGCGACGGCTCAGCCTGGGCCACGCGGAGCTCCCCCTGCGCACCAACATGCCGGTGCCACCCCACGCCGGGAGCCTGCTGACCATGCCTGCCTATGTGGGAGGCAGCTCCATGGATGCCCTCGGGGTCAAGCTGATCACCGTCTACCTGGAGAACCCAGAACGCCACGGCCTGCCCGCCATCCAGGGCATCCTGGCCCTGTTCCAGGCCGAGACAGGGGCCCTGGTGGCCGTCATGGAGGCCGGACACCTGACCGGTATGCGGACCGGCGCGGCCGGCGGCGTGGCCATCCGCCACCTGGCCCGGGAGGATGCCCTCTCCCTGGTGCTGTTCGGCACCGGCACCCAGGCTCCCTATCAGCTGGAGGCCGCCCTCTGCGAGCGCCTCATCGAGCGGGTGTGGATCGTCTCCCGGGATCCAGCCCGAGCCCATGCCTTTGCCCAGGCCATGGAGACCCGCTTCGGCCTGGAGGTCCGGGTCCCCGAGACGGTGGAGCAGGCTGTCCGGGACGCGGACATCCTCGTCACCGCCACCTCGGCCACAGATCCCCTCTTCGACGGCCGCTGGATCCGCCCCGGCACCCACATCAACGCCATCGGTGCACACCTGCCCCATGCCCGGGAGGTGGACACGGTGACGGTCCAACGGGCCCGGGTGGTGGTGGACCAGCGGCAGGCCTGCCTGGCCGAGGCCGGCGATCTGGTCGTCCCCCTCCGCGCGGGGAGCATCCGGCCGGACCACATCTCGGCGGAGCTGGGGGAGATCGTGGCCGGCCAGAAGCCGGGCCGCACCCACCCGAAGGAGATCACCCTCTTCAAGTCCGTGGGACTGGCCATCCAGGATGTGGCCGTGGCCGCGGAGGTGGTGCGGATGGCCCGGATCCGTGGACGGGGCCAGGAGGTGCCCCTGTGACATGGCACGGGTGACCCTGCATCCCCTGGACCCGGCCCATGCCCCCCACCGGGAAGCCGTCGTGACCCTCTGGAACCGTGCCTGCTCCCCGCGGTTTCCCATCCATCTCGCGTTCGTGTCCTTTAACCTGCGCCCCTGCCCGGGCGGCGTCCAGGAAGGGCGATTGGCCCTCCGGAACGGGGTGCCGGTAGGGTTCGTGCTGGCCAGTGGGCTGACAGAGCCCGTCCCGGGCATGGACCCCACCCTGGGCTGGCTCGACGCGCTGGCCGTGGACCCGGCCCACCAACACCGGGGCATCGGCACCCAGCTCCTCTCCTGGGCCGAGGAGTGGCTCCAGGACCAAGGTGTCCAGGCCGTGCAGGTAGGGAGCAGCCTGCGCCCCTTCGTCCCCGGCGTGCCCGAGGAGCAGCAGAGCGCCATCGACTTCTTCGTGGCCCAGGGCTACCGCGCACCGCCAGGCCTGGAGCGGGTGTGGGACGTGGCTCGGGATCTGAGCGGCTACACCGGTGTCACGGGTCTCCGCCCCGTGGCCGCACAGATCCGGCCCGCCCGGCCCGGTGAGGAGAAGGCTCTGCTGGCCTTCCTGGCCCGGGAGTTCCCCGGCCGCTGGACCTACGAGGCCGGGATGTTCCTCCAGGACGGCGGCCGGATCTCCGACTACATGCTCCTGTGGACCGAGGAGGGGCTCCAGGGCGCCTGCCGCCTCACCTTCGAGGACTCGGCCTGGCCGCTGGCGCGCTTCCATCCCCACGGGCTGCCCCGCCCCTGGGGTCAGCTCGGCTCCATCGGCATCGCCGCGAGCCGCCGGGGCCAGGGGCTGGGCCTGGCCCTGTTGGACGCAGGACTGCGTCGGCTCCGGGACTGTGGGGTGCGGGGCTGTGTCATCGACTGGACCACCCTGCTGGACTTCTACGCCCGGGCAGGCTTTCGGCCCTACCACACCTATCGTGTGTTGGGGAGGCGGCTGTGAAGGACCCCAAGCCGCGACCCCCCACCGATGCCCAGGCTGCCGTGGAGGCCCTGGACGCGCTGTTGACCCGGGCAGTGCCCCAGGTGGCTCCGGCCCTGGTGTGCCTGGTGCAGCGGGTGACTCCAGAGAGGGTGGAGACCCTCTACCGCAGGGCAGTGGGCACCCTGGCCCCCACCCTGCCGGACCGAGAGGTCACGCCGGAGACCCTCTTCGACCTGGCCTCCCTGACCAAGCTCTTCACGGCCACGGCCTTCCTCCGGCTGGTGGACCAGGGGCGGGTGGAGCTGGACACCCCGGTGGCCCAGGTGATCCCCGAATTCGCCGGAACCCGCCCCATTGCCGGGACGGAGGATCCCCTGGCCAGGACGTCCATCCCGCCGGATCCGCGCTGGGCGGGGCGCACCGTGGACGCGGGCACGGTCACCTTCCGCCATCTCCTCACCCACACCGGGGGCCTGCCTGCGTGGCGAAGCGTCCACCTTCGCTGTGGGCCGCCACCGGCCTTCCCCCTGACGGACCCGGCCATCGCCCAACGGCAGGCTCGGGCCCTGGAAGCGGTGGTGGCATATCCCTTCGTCTATCCGCCGGGCCGGGGCTACGCGTACAGCGACATCGGCTTCATGCTGTTGGGCTTCGCGGTGGAACGGCTGTCCGGCCAACGGCTGGACCGGGCCATCCGGGAGTGGGTGTCCGAGCCTCTGGGATGCGCGCCGACCTTCAACCCACCGCCGGAGCGGTGGCCGGACTGCGCGCCCACCGAGCGCTGCGCCTGGCGCGGCGCTCGGCTGCAAGGCCAGGTCCACGACGAGAACGCGGCGGGCATGGGCGGCATCGCGGGCCATGCCGGGCTCTTCGCCACCGGGGAGGACGTGGCCCGGCTGGGGCAGCTCTACCTGTCCGGCGGGGGCAGCCTGCTGGGAGCTGCCCTGGTCCAGGAGAGCGTGGCGGAACAGGTGCGTACCCCAGAGGGAGTCCGGCGGGGTCTGGGCTGGATGCTGCGCAGCGGCTCGGACCCCTTGTGCAGCCGAGCCTTCTCGATCCAGAGCTTCGGCCACACGGGCTTCACCGGAACCTCTCTCTGGTGTGATCCGGTGTCCGGGCTCGTGGGAGTGTTGCTCACCAATCGGGTGGTCCACGGGCGGGATCCGGCAGAGATCCAGGCCCTGCGGCCGGCCGTGTATCGGCTCATGGGGCAGATGGGCTCGGCCCAGGCTCCTCTTCCCGCGAAGATGGCCCCGCGCCGTTCCTGAGCGAGAGGGCCGAGGAGGGCAGGAGGCGCGACCATGGACCAGGCGCAACGGCGCATTGCCGAAGGCATCCTCTTCACGGACCAGTACCAGCTCACCATGGCCCAGGTCTACTTCCGTATGGGCCTGCACGAGCGCCCCGCGCAGTTCGACCATTTCTTCCGCCACTACCCCGACTACGGCGCCCACCAGGCCGGGTACTGCATCAACGCGGGGCTGGAATGGCTGGTGCGTTGGATGGAGCGGGCCCGTTTCGGCCCGGAGGAGCTGGCCTACCTCCGGACCATGAGGACCCGAAACGGCGATAGGCTCTTCCAGGACGACTTTCTGGACTGGCTGCGACACCACGGAGACTTCTCGGGGATCACCCTCCGGGCCATTCCCGAGGGCCGGGTGGTGCACCCGAACGTGCCCTTGACCGTGGTAGAGGGCCCCTTGGCCATGGCCCAGATCCTGGAGACCGCCCTCCTCAACCACCTGAACTACCCCATCCTCATCGCAACCAAGGCCGCCCGGGTCCGGGAGAGCGCGGGCCAGAGCCTGGTGTTGGAGTTTGGCCTGCGCCGGGCCCCGGAACGGGGGGCCAACGCGGCCACCCGGGCCGCGCTCATCGGCGGCGCGGACTTCACCTCCAACGCCGGGATCTCCCATGTGCTGGGCTACCCCCCCAAGGGCACCCATGCCCACGCGATGGTCCAGGCCTTCATGGCCCTGGGCATGGACGAGCTGGACGCGTTCCGGGCCTTCGCGGAGCTCTATCCGGACGACTGCATCCTCCTGGTGGACACGGTGGACACCCTGGAGAGCGGCATCCCCAACGCCATCCGGGTCTTCGAGGAGCTGCGGCGCAAGGGCCACCGCCCCTTGGGCATCCGCCTGGATTCCGGGGACCTGGCCTATCTCAGCGTCCAGGCGGCCCGGATGCTGGACGAGGCCGGCTTTCCCCAGGTGGCCATCGTCCTCTCCAGCGACCTGGACGAGCTGGTCATCTGGCAGATCGCGACCCAGATCCGCGAGGAGGCGCCCCGCTACGGCCTGGACCCAGAGGCCGTCATCCGACGGCTGGTCTACGGCGTGGGCACCCGGCTGGTCACCTCGGCCGGGGCCTGTTCCCTGGGCGGCGTCTACAAACTGGTGGCCCTCCAGGACCGAGGTCGGTGGCGACCGGCGCTGAAGATCTCCGAATCTCGGGAGAAGACCATCAACCCCGGCAACAAGCGGGTCTGGCGCATCTACGATGCCCGGGGCAAGGCCACCGCGGACCTGCTCGCCCTGGCCGAGGAAGATCCCACCCAGGCGGAACCGCTGATCCTGAGACATCCCGCCACCCGAACCCGGTGGCGGGCCCTGGACCGAGACCAGATCCAGGGCATGGAGCCCCTGCTGGTGGATGTCCTGGTCGCGGGCCGACGGGTCTACGACTTCCCCGACCTGGAGGCCCTTCGGGAGCTGCGGCGCGCGGATGTGGAGCGGCTGGACATGGGCGTGCGGCGGCTCATCAACCCCCACGAGTACCACGTCTCCCTGAGCCAGCGGCTGTGGGAGATGAAGGATACCCTGGTGCGCTCGTTGACGGGCAACCACCTGGACGAGGAGGACCATGGCCCCTGAGTCTGCTCGCGGCCCCGATCCCTGGGCGATCCTGCTCCTGGTCCTCAGCCTGCTGGCGCTGACCCCGCTGGTCGCGCCGGGCTACTTCTACGGCGCCCACGACGGCCGCCACAGCGTCTTCTACGTGGCCATGTTCGACGAGAGCCTGCGCAGCGGCGCGCTGTGGCCCCGATGGGCCATGGACCATGCCCAGGGCTACGGCTATCCCACCTTTGTGCTCCAGGCCCCCCTGGCCTTCTACGTGGCGGAGATCTTCGTGCTCCTGGGGATGGGGATCACCCGCGCGGTGAAGGTGGCCTGGGCCCTGGGCTTCCTGTGGGGCGCCTGGGGCGCGTACCGGCTGGTCCGCCGCTGGGTGTGGACCCTGGCACCAGGGCCCACCGTGCGGCGGTGGGCATCCGGAGCCGGCCTGGTGGCCGGGCTCCTCTTCGTCTTCATCCCCTACCACCTGGTGGACATCTACGTCCGGGCCGCGTTCGCGGAGACCATGATGATGGCCTGGCTCCCCTGGGCCGTCCTGGCCTTCGACCGCCTGATCGCCCAGGGAACCGCGCCTGGATGGCAGGGCCGTCTCCTGGGAGCCGCCCTGAGCCTGGCCGCGGTCCTGCTGACCCATGTCTTCGCCCTCCTGGCCTTCGTCCCGCTCCTGGCCGGCTTCGTGGGGTTCCGCCTCCTCCTGGCGGCCTGGGAAGGCCGGAGCCAGAGCCGGGCCGGCCCCTGGCGACCTCTGGCCCGAAATGTCCTGCTGGCCCTGTCCGCAGGGCTGGCAGGCATCCTGTTGGCCGCGGCCTTCCTGGTTCCCTTGGTGGTGGACGGCCCCTTCGTGGACCAGCAGGGTTGGGTCCGGGACACCTACGACTTCCGCCGCCACTGGGTCTATCTGGGCCAGTTCCTCAGTCCCTATTGGGGTTACGGCTTCTCCGACGATCCCGCGGGCGCGAACGATACCCTGGGGTTTCAGCTCGGGGCCGTGGCGGTGATCCTGGCCCTGGTGGCCCTCTACCGGGTGGCCCGTCCCCAGGCCTGGACCCCCTGGCGAGGCCTGCTGGGTTTCCTGCTCCTGGCCACCGCCGCGGTGCTCCTGTCCATGACCCCCTGGGCCGCCTTCCTGTGGGAGCGGATCCCCGTCCTCGCGGTGATCCAGTTCCCCTGGCGGCTCATGGCCTTGACCACCCTCACCCTGGCCCTGCTGGGGGGACTGGTGGTCGCGGATCTGCTCGGCACCACCGCTCCCCCCCGGGAACGGAGAGCCGGGGTGCTGGTGATGGCGCTGCTGGTGGTCTACGCGTCCTACAGCTATGCCCGCCCCGGGGAGCTGGAGCCCATCGAACCCTGGCGAGAGGACGGCCGGGCCGTGGCCGAGTTCGAGGCCACCTATCCGGACATGATCGGCTACACCTCCCAGGTGGAGGAGCCCTTCACCACCTCGCCCATGACCGAGCAGTACCTGGACCGCCAGGGGGAGTTCGATCCCGACCGGCTGGCCCGCCTGGCCATCCTGGAAGGTCGAGGCCGGATATTGGACCAGTACAGCCGAGGGCAGCGCTTCGGCGGCACGGTGGAGATGGCCACGCCGGGCGTGGTCCAGATCCGGGTGTACGACTTCCCAGGCTGGCAGGTGCGGATCGACGGCCGGCCGGTGCCCCACCGCACCTCCCCACCCTACGGCCTCATCCAGGTGGAGGTGCCCCCGGGCCGCCACGGGATCGAGCTGGTCATGGGGTGGACGCCGGCCCGGGCCCTGGGCATGGGGGTGTCCGGCGCCACCCTGCTGGTCCTGGTGGGGCTGTGGCTCTGGGGCCGTCGCGGTCAGCCCACCTTGTAGCCGATGGTGCGCAGGAACTCCTTGCGCCAGGCGATCTCCTCTGGCCCCTCCACCCCCAACGGCGGGAACCCGTCCACCACTCCCAGGATGGCCCGCCCCTGGTCTGTCTCCCCGACGACGACCTGGGTGGGATTCGCGGTGGCGCAGAAGATCCGGCAGACCTCGGGCACGGCCTGGACGGCCTTCAACACGTTGATGGGATAGAAGCCCTCCGCGAGGAAGAGGATGAAGCAGTGGCCTGCGCCGATGGCCTGGGCGTTCCTCTGGGCCAGCTCGATCAGGGCGTCGTCCGTGCCCGTCCAGCGGATCAGCCGCTTGCCCGAGGCCTCGCAGAAGGCCAGTCCAAAGCGGATGCCCGGCACCGCGGTCACCAGGGCCTCGTGGATGTCCTCCACGGTCTTGATGAAGTGGCTCTGGCCCAGGATGAAGTTGAGGGTCTCTGGCTTCTCGATGGGTACAACGGTCAGTTCCATGGTGCGCCTCCTGGAGGAATTCATCGAATCGGGGATCTTCTGACCCACAGGGCATCGCCCCGCGACCAGTGTACGGCGGAGGGCCTCCGCGCGCAAGCGGGGGCGAAACCGGCGCATCCCCCCCGGTCGTCCGCAGGAGCTCCCACCTTGCCGACGATGCGGCCATATACCCAAACCGACAAGGGGATTTCGCTTCTCGGGATTTGGTGGTACAATCCCCCCGTTGACACCCGGGGCACCGTCCGGGGAACCCCTGGACCGACATCCGGGCCGAGGAAGGCCATGGACGACCTGTCGAAAGGCCAGCTCACCGCCGTACGAAATCCACCGGAAGCGCGCGCCGGGCTCCCCTCCACCTGGATCGCCCGTGTCCTCCGGGGGCTCGTCCTCGGGCTGGCCGTCTCCGGCCTTCTGGCGGGATGTCAGAGGTGGCCCGGAGTCCGGGATCTGTCGCTCCCGTTCCTGCCCACCCCCACACCAGAGCCCATCCGTCTCCGGGTCGTGGCCTGGAACGAGGGAGAGGCCACGGAGCGGCTGGAGGAGTGGCTGCTCCGGTACGATCGGCTTCGCCCCCAGGTGTGGGTGGAGCTGGAGATCCTGGACGAGTACGCCCTGGCAGCGCCCCGACGCCTGGCCCAGACCTCCCCAGGGGGCCCGGACGTGCCCCACGAAGGCGCCCCAGAGCCCGTGGATCTGGTCCTGGTGGACGCGTACCGCTTTCCCGACCTGGCCCAGGCCGGCCTGCTGGCCCCGGTCGCGGAGCTGGACGTGGACGACCTGGATCCCCGGCTGGTGGCCCCCTTTCGCTGGGACGGCCAGCTCTTCTGCCGGCCCCGGGAGGTCCGCACCCTGGCCCTGGTCTACCACCAAGGCCTGCTGGCCCAGGCCGACCGTGCCCCCCCCACCACATGGGAGGAGCTGCGGGCAGTGGCCGAGGCCACCAGCGACCTGAACACCGGCACCTTCGGCCTCATCGAGGCCCCAGACCTCTCCCGATGGATGCCCTTTCTCCTCCAGGCAGGAGGCCAGGTGATCGACGACCGGGGACGGATGGCGCTGGACTCGCCTCAGGCCCTCCAGGCCCTGGAGTTCTACATCGAGCTCTTCCGGGAGAACCTGGCCGGCGAGCCCGGAGAGTCCCTGAGCGGTTGGGCTGGGGAGGTGCTCGGCCAGGGCCGGGGAGCCCTGGCCGTGGAGGGGCCCTGGGTGGCGGCCTACTTCGCGGAGGCCTTCCCCGAGCTGGCCTACGGCGTGGCCCCGCTCCCCCGGGGCCCCGGGGGAGCGGGCACGGTGGCCTTCACCTCCTGTTGGGCGCTGGCCGCGGCCAGCCCGCATCCCACCGCCGCGCGGGCGCTCCTCCGGGCCCTGGCCGCGCCCGAGGCCTTCGACGCGATCCTGGGCGGGCCCAGCTGGCTCCCGCCCGAGCAGACCGCCCAGGCCCGGTGGGCGGCTGCCTATCCCGAGCTGGCTCCCTTTGTCCAGGAACTGGAACACGCCTGGGTGTGGCAGTTCCCCCCGGGCTTCGATCCCGTGGTCCGCGCGTTCAACCGGGGGATGCAGGAGCTCTTCGTCGCGGCCATCGAACCCGCGGACCTGTTGGCCGAGGTCCAGCGTATCGGGGAGGAGGTACTGGCATCGTGCTGTACGACATCACCCGGCCGGTGACCCCGGATCTGGCCGTCTGGCCCGGGGACACGCCCTACGGGACGACGTACGTGCTGCAGATGGCCCAGGGCGCGCCGGTGAACGTGTCCGCCATCACCCTGAGCGCGCATGCCGGCACCCACGCGGACGCTCCCTACCACTGGGATCCCCAGGGCAAGCGGATGGGACAGGTGCCTCTGGAGCCCTATATCGGCCCGGCCACGGTCATCGACCTGAGCCAGGCCCTGCCCCACGGCGGCCCCATCCTGCCCGAACACCTGGCCCACTTGGACCTGGCCCGGATCCAGCGTCTCCTGGTGAAGAGCCGGGCCAGCCTGCGCCCAGACCACGTGTGGGAGGCCGATTTCGTCTACCTGGCCCCGGAGACGGCCCAGAAGTTGGTGGAGGCAGGCCTCTGGCTCTTCGGCACGGATGCCCCGTCCGTGGATCCCCAGGAGAGCCAGACCCTGGACGCGCACCACATCCTGGGCACAGGCCCCGTGGCCATCCTGGAAATGCTCCAGCTTCGGCACGTGCCGCCCGGGGAGTACGAGCTCATCGCCCTGCCCCTGAAGCTGGACAACGACGGCTCGCCGGTGCGGGCGGTGCTCCGCACCCTGGACGGGTGACCCTGGACCCTCTCCCGGGCCGAAGCGGGGGACTCCAGGCCCGAGGCCCCCGCGGATCTCCCCAGAAGGGAGGGACTGCATCCCACAGGCCCTGGGAGGATGGACAGCACCCCCAGGGCCGGCATGGAAGGAGGTGACCCCGTGCGGGCAGCGGTGTTGACGGAACCCATTGGACCGGATGGACTCCAGATCCAGGAGGTGCCCGAGCCTGCGCCGGGCCCGGGGCAGGTCTCGGTGCAGGTCCGAAGCTGTGGCCTCAACTTCGCGGACGTGTTGCTCACCCTGGGCAAGTACCAGGAGAGACCCCCTCTACCCTTCGTCCCGGGTATGGAGGTGAGCGGCGACGTGCTGGCCCTGGGCGAAGGGGTGGCCCATCTCCGACCTGGGCAGCGGGTGGCGGCCCTGACCGCCATCGGGGGCCTGGCCGAACAGGTGGTGGTGCCCGCGGACCGGGTGGTGCCCCTCCCGGATACCATGCCCTACGAGGTGGCCGCGGGCTTCCTGATCGCGTACGGCACCGCGCACGTTGCCCTGGACCGCCGCGCACGCCTCCTGCCGGGCGAGACGGTGTTGGTCCACGGCGCGGCCGGCGGCGTGGGCCTGGCCGCGGTGGAGGTGGCCAAGGCCATGGGGGCCCAGGTCATCGCCACGGCCAGCACCCCCGAGAAACGGACCCTGGCCCGGGAACACGGCGCGGACCACACCCTCCCCTACCGGGAAGAGGACTTCCGTCAGCGGATGAACGAGATCACCCAGGGCCGAGGCGTGGATGTGGTCTTCGACCCAGTGGGCGGACCGGTCTTCGAGCCCTCACTGCGTTGCCTGGCCTGGGAGGGGCGGCTGTTGGTCATCGGCTTTGCCAGCGGGAGCATCCCCGCGGTGCCGGCCGGCCTGGTCCTGGTCAAGAACATCTCCATCCTGGGCCTCTACTGGGGCTCCTACGTGGAACAGGCCCCCCAGGTCCTGGCAGACTCCCTGGAACACCTCTTCCGCTGGTACTCAGAGGGACGGCTTCGGCCCCATGTCTCGGCCATCTACCCCTTGGAGAAGGCCCGGGAGGCCCTGCAGGCCCTGCAGAGACGCCAGGCCATGGGCCGGATCGTGGTCCGGCCATCTTGAGCTCCAGCACCTGGACCGAAAATCCGCACCGGAGGACAAGGAGTGGCCCCATGCCTACCGTGGTGATCACCGGCGCATCCACCGGCATCGGCCGAGCCTGTGCCCTGCACCTGGACCGGGAAGGGTGGCAGGTGTTCGCCGGGGTGCGGAGCCCGGCCGCGGCCGACGCGCTCCGGGCGGCCGGCTCCGAACGGCTCATCCCCCTCTCCCTGGACGTGACCGACCCGGACGCCATCGCGGCCATGGTGGAGACCGTGGAGCGCGCGGTGGGGGAGGCCGGCCTCCAGGGGGTGGTCAACAACGCGGGCATCGCGGTGGGGGGTGTGCTGGAGTTCATGGACCTGGACGCCGTGCGCCAGATGATGGAGGTCAACGTGGTGGGGGCCCTGGCGGTCACCCAGCCCCTCATCCCCCTGCTGCGCCGGGCCCGGGGTCGGATCGTGATGATGAGCTCCATCGCCGGGCGCAGCGCCACCCCCCTGGTGGGCGCGTACGCGGCCTCCAAGCACGCGCTGGAGGCCCTGACCGATGCCCTGCGCATCGAGCTCCACCCCTGGGGAATCCAGGTCAGCGCGGTGGAGCCCGGAAACGTGGCCACCCCCATCTGGGAGAAGGCCCTGGCCCAGGCCGAAGAGCAGCTGTCCCGAACACCGGCCCCGATCCAGCGGCTCTACGGACCGCTGTTGGAGCTGGGCCTCCGCAAGATCCGCCGGGCCGCGGGCGGACGGGGGACGCCGCCGGAGGCCGTGGCCCGGGTGGTGCACCACGCCCTCACCGCAGCCCGACCCCGAACCCGCTATCTGGTGGGCCGGGACGCGGTCATCCAGTACTGGGTGGAGCGGCTTCCCGACCGCCTGCGCGATCGCATCGTCCTCAGCCAACTGCCCCAATGGGGAGGAGCGTGAACCCATGCGCGAGATCCGAGTCCGTCGTCTCTGGTCCCAGGACCGGCCCGCGGTCAACGGCTGGCTCCACATCCCCTGTGGATGGGCCGCGGAGCTCATGGCCCACCAGGGCTGGGACAGCCTCACAGTGGACCTGCAACACGGGCCCGTGGGGTTCGACCCGTGTGTGGCCATGTTCCAGGCCATGGCCGCCACCGAGGTGACACCCCTGGCCCGGGTGCCCTGGAACGACCCCGGCTGGATCATGCGGGTGCTGGATGCCGGTGCCATGGGGATCATCTGCCCCCTGGTCAACAGCCGGGAGGAGTGTGAACGGTTCGTGGGCGCATGCCGCTACCCGCCCCAGGGCTACCGCAGCATGGGGCCCACCCGGGTCGGCCTCTACGCGGGACCCGACTACGTGGAACATGCCAACCAGGCGGTCATCGCCATGGCCATGGTGGAGACCCGAGAGGCCCTGGAGCGGGTGGAGGAGATCGTCGCCACCCCGGGCCTGGACGCGGTCTACATCGGCCCATCGGACCTGAGCATGAGTCTGCGGGGGCGGCCGGGCCTGGACTTCACCGACAGCGAGATGTTGGACGCCATCCGCACCGTGGCCCGGGCGGCCCGGGCCCAGGGCGTGATCCCCGGGATCCACTGCGGTTCTCCCCAGTACGCGCGTCGCATGGTGGCGGAGGGCTTCCGCTTCGTCACCCTCCTCAGCGACGGGCGCCTCCTGGCCAACGCGGCCCGGGCCGTGTTGGCGGCCATGCGGGCTCCCGATACCGAAAGGCCTTCCGCCCCACGCCCGGAAACCGGCCCCTACTGAGGCCGTGCCTCGGCTTGAGACAACCCTGAGATACTTCTGGGTCACCCTGAGGATAGCGGGCCTGTCGGCCATGCCGAGCTATCTCAAGTTCTCCGGAGGTGTCTCCATGGCGCGCTCTCATCGATGGGCAACGAACCGGGCCACACTCCTGGGCAGCGTCCTGGCCCTTCTCCTCTCCTTGCTTGCCGGATCGGGGGACGTCCAGGGCGCTCTGCGCCGAGCCCGGACGGCCCGGTCCCAGGCCCCCGGACGCACCGTTGCCTTCACCGGCAAGGAGTTCGTGCGCAACGGCCGGTTCAACATCCAGTGGAACGATTGGGCGTGGATGAACATCCTCACCGTCAATTTCGGTAGCCTGGAAGGGTACGACGCGAACCCCGTCCTCTCCCTGCAGGGCACCAGCGAGGGCTACGATCCCGGGACCAACGTCTACTGGAACTGGGTCCGCCAGGAGATCTTCCTGCCCAACACCGTCACGGCAGGCACCCTGGGGGTGGACTACCGCCTGGCCGTGGACACCAACCCCGGGGCCGGGGGGCAGTTGCTCGCACGCCTGGTGGGGTTCGATCCCGCGACCAACCAGCTCGAGCTCATCGGCCAGTGGCAGGTCACCGGCCCCAACTGGATCACCCAGGACACGGGTTGGCAGCGGTTCCAACAGCCGCTCACCCAGGAACAGGTCCAGAAGCTGCAACGTGCCCACCAGCAGGGCCAACATGTCTACCTGATCTTCCTCCTGGGCCTGGGCGATCCCACCGCCTTCGACCTCTACCTGGACAACGTCTCCCTGAAGCTGGACGGCCAGTGGAGCTATCCGGATCCCGGAGGTGCCATCGCGTTCGCCAGCGTGGACACCCAGGGCAACATCACCGTCAACTGGATGCGTCCAGATGGCAGCCAGCGCCGAACCCTGTGGACCTATCCGGCCTCGGCCCCGATCAAGAAGTTCTTCGGCCTGGCCTGGAAGCCCGACGGCTCGGAGATCGCGTTTGCCAGTGCCCACGAGTTCGGCTACTCCAACTTCCAGACCGACATCTACAGCGTCCGCCTGGCGGATGGTCGCCTGCGTCGGCTGACCAATCCCCCGGCCCACAGCGAGATCCAGGCCGGTGGCTACGGCAAGGGCACGGTCACCGGGAAGATCCGGAACAACTTCGGACCGGTGGCCACCTTCAGCGTCTACATCCAGGGGGCCGACGCGCCCTTGGTTCTCTCCCCAGGTGGGAACGGAGACGTCACCTCCTTCACCGTTCCCAACGTGGCCGACCTAGGACCGGGAAAGGGCCAATACATGGCCTTCCTCTGGAGCGGCCAGGTGGACAGCAACGGCGACGGCATCCCCGACAGAAACTGCGCCACGTCCATCACTCCGGCCCTGGGCACCCTGATCGATGTGCAGGCCGGGGGCACCGTGGACATCGGCACGGTGAACTTCAACGGCGACAACAGTTGCCCGGCCTGGGAGGCGGCAGAGCCCACCTGGAAGCCGGACGGCTCCCAGGTGGGGTTCGTGGTGGACGGCGTGCCCGGGGCCGTGGACATGGCCGGCAACCTGAACACCAGCCTCTTCTCCCCGGAGGGCGGGCTGTACAACTTCACGTGGACCTCCCGCAACGACTGCCCGCTGGCCTACATCACCAACGGGGGGCTCTACTGCACCACCGAGGGCGGCGGCAAAGGCACCCTGGTGGTGGGCGGGGCCCAGTCCCCCTATCTGTATCCCTCGGCCATGGCTCCCCTTCCCGACGGTTCGGGCATCGTCTTCACCGATGGGAAGGACATCTACCGCTACACCTTCGCGGACCAGAAGATCGTCACGGTGGCGGACTTCGACCTCTACTCGGCCACGCCGCCGCTGGCCGATCCCCTGCGGCGCATCCGGGTGGCCCCGGGAGGGCGGTACGCGGTCTTCGAGCGGAACAGCCCGGATATCCCCGGTGGCCGAGATCTGTGGCTCATCGACCTGACCCGCCCCATGGACCTGTGGCCCCTGACGGAGGACGGCAAGGCCATGTACCCGGACTGGCTCCTGGGCACACCCCAGGTGGGTGATCCGTCCCCGACGCCCACACCCACGCCCACGCCAGCTCCCGGCAGCACGCCGACGCCCACGCCTCGAGCCCGCATCTACCTGCCCTTCACCCAGCGGTGATCTCCCATCCGTGCATCGAATCCACAGATCCGCAAGAGAGGAGGTTCCCTTGACGATGAGAACACACAACGAAACACACAACGAAGGAGTGCCCATGATGGCTGTCCCCGACACCCTCTCCCACACCACGACAGCCCCCACCCCGGTGTCCAGGGTCCGGGCCCTCCCCAGGCTGTGGTCGCTTCCACTCATGGGGGTCGGGGCTCTCCTGTTGGTGGCCCTTCTCCTGGGAAGCGTCCAGGTGGGACAGGCCGGTGGAACCGTGCGCTACGTAGCGCCCACAGGAACCGACGCCGGAGACTGCACGAACCCGGCCCAGCCCTGCCAGACCATCCAGTACGCGGTGGATCAGGCCGGGGACGGCGACGAGATCCGGGTGGCCGGGGGCACCTACACCGGCGTCCAGTCCCGGGTCTCCACGGCTACCGGCTACACCTACACCCAGGTGGTGTTGGTGGACGGCAAGAACCTGACCCTGCGCGGAGGCTTCCCGCCAGGGAACTGGGACCAGCCAGATCCCCAGGGGCATCCCTCGGTCATCGATGCCCAGGGCGGTGGAAGAGGCGTCACCCTGTTGGGGAGCGACAGCCGCCCCGTCACCGTCACCGTGGACGGCTTCCAGATCGTGAACGGGGACTACACCGAGCTGGGCAATCCTCCCGGGGTGGCCAACGCAGCCTGTCCCTCCACCGGGGGCGACTGTGCCGGCGGGCTGTTGGCCTATCAGGTGCGCCTCTTCCTGCGCAACACCCTGATCCGGGACAACACCGCCAGCCGCACCCGGCTGTATAGCCAGGGGGGCGGGGCCCTGCTGTGGGGGACCCTACCGGGGACGGTGCTGGAGAACGTCCAGGTCTTCAGCAACACCAACACCCAGGAAGGCTATGGCGGCGGCATCGTGGTCCACTATGCCGGGAGCCTGAGCATCCGGAACAGCCAGTTCGACAACAACCACGCCACCTTCAGCGGGGGTGGCCTCCGGCTCATCTCCGTATCCGGGCCCATCACCATCACCGACAGCCGCTTCGTGGGCAACAGCGCGGTGGGTCGAGACGACGCCATCGGGGGCGCCATCCATGCCAACCTCTCCGACCAGCTCTTCCTGGACCGGGTGGAGTTCCGGGACAACCGAGCCAGCGAGGACGGGGCCGCCCTGTCCATCCGGAAGGTGGGGAGCGGCCGGGCGGAGGTGGACATGGTGAACGTGCTGGCCGCCGGAAACCGCCTGGAGCAGCCCGGCACCGGGGGCTCCACCGTCCTGGTTCGAGGCGGCACCCTGGGTGAGCTGGACGTCCGGGTGCGCCATGCCACCCTGGCCGAGAACCAGACGCCGGGAGCCATCCACCTGGCCCAGTCCTGGCAGGGCATCTCCTTCCGGGCCACCCTGACCAACACCCTGGTGACCAGCGCCACCGCGGCCTTTGTGGGCAGCCACTACACAAAGACCCTGGCCATCCACGACGTGAACAGCCTGCTGTACAACGTGCAGAACCCCACCCTGGCCGCTGCAGGCACCCCCATCTTTACCAACGCCGGCCGGGTCACCGGCGATCCCAAACTGGACGCGAACCAGCGTCTCCAGGACGGCTCCGCGGCCATCGACGCGGGGGTGGACACCGGCGTCTCCCTGGACATCGACGGGGACGCCCGACCGGCCGGCCAGGGCTACGACATCGGCGCGGACGAGTACGCGGCCGCAGCCCCGGGCGCCCTGCGCTTCAGCCAGGGGACCTACGGGGTGGACGAGGGGCAGGTGCTCACGGTCACCGTGGAACGGGTGGGAGGCACCGGCGGCGCCGTGACGGTCCGCTACGGGACCCGAGACGGCACAGCCGTGGCCGGACAGGACTACCAAAGCATCTCGGGCACCCTCAGCTTTGGCCCCGGTGAGGTCCGCAAGACCTTCACCGTGACCGTCCTCCAGGACACCGTGGACGAGCCGGACGAGACCTTCGTCCTGGAGCTCTCCAACCCCACCGGCGGGGCCGCCCTGGACGACCCGGCTCAGGCCACGGTCACCATCCGGGACGACGATGTGGCACCGGCCGGCACCCTGCGTTTCCGCAGCAACACCTACACCGTGACCGAGGACGTGGGTGTGGCCACCATCACCGTGGAACGGGTGAACGGCAGCAGCGGCCAAGTCGGCGTCCAGTACAAGACCCTCTCCCTGGGCAGCACCGCGGAGGCGGGCAAGGACTACCAGGAGACCCAGGGCACCCTGACCTTCCAGGATGGCGAGACCCTGAAGAGTTTCACCGTGCCCATCCTGGACGACAAGAACGTGGAGCCCGATGAGACGGTCCGCCTGCTCCTCTTCGGCCCCTCCGGCGGCGCGGAGTTGGGGGATCCTGCAGAGGCCATCCTCACCATCCAGGACAACGACACGTCCTGGCTGTACCTCCCGCTGGTGACCCGCTGAGGCGTCGGTGAGAGAGGCGATCTCGCCCGATCCGGCACAGGATCCGGGAAGATGTCCCCGATCCAGGAGGTGCCCGGGGGTGATCTCCCGGGCACCTCCATTCCCATGGGTTGGCGTGGGCACGTTCCAGAGCCTTCTAGGCTGGGGGCTCGGGCTGGGGAGGGGGTTGAAGGCCGTTCTCGGGTTCGGCTAGCGGCGGCAGAGGGTATTGGGCCTCCAGGTCCGGCCGAGGCACGTACTCGGGGGCCGGCTGGCCCAGGCGGTGGAGGGCCATGGCGGCCGCGGCCTGGGCGGCCTCCTGTTTGCTTCGACCGCGCCCCACCCCATAGGGCACCTTGTTCGCGGTGACCTGGACGGTGAACACCCGGGCGTGTTCCGGCCCCTCTGTGGCCACGGTGCGGTAGCGGGGGGTCACGCCCCAGCGGCTCTGCATCCACTCCTGGAGACGGCTCTTGGGATCCTTGGCCAGGGCCTTCTCCACGGCCCGGCGGGCTTCGGCCAGCAGCAGGGGCTCCAGGAACCGCCGCACGCTCTCCAGCCCCCGGTCCAGGTAGACGGCACCCACCAGGGCCTCGAAGGCCGCGCACAGGGTGGCCGGCCGGGTACGGCCACCGCTCTCCTCCTCGCCGTGGCCCAGGTAGAGATAGTCCCCCAGATGAAAGCGACGGGCCAGTTGGGCCAGGGTCTCGCGGCGGACCAGCGCGGCCCGGAGGCTGGTGAGCTCTCCCTCGCTCAGCTCCGGGTAGTGGTGGTAGAGGAGGTCCGCGGCGATGAAGCCCAACACCGAGTCTCCCAGGAACTCCAGCCGCTCGTTGTCCGGCAGGGGAAAGTCCTCCCGGGCCTCGTTCAGGTAGCTGCGGTGGACGAAGGCCTGGCGCAGCAGGTCCCGATCGCGGAAGTGGAGACCCAGGGCCTCCTCCAGGGATGCGAAGGGTCGAAGCGGTTCCGCCATGAGGTCCCCCTCATTCGATGAACTCCGGCAGCTTCTTCAGCCCCAGCCCTGTGAGCACCGCGACCACCGTCTCGCCCCGGGCAAAGGTGCCGCGCAGATGGGTCAGGGCGGCGGCCACGCTGGCGCTGGTGGGCTCCACGAAGAGGCCCCGCCGGGCCAGCTTCTCCTGGGCCGTCAGGATCTCCTCGTCGGTGACGGCCACCGCGGTGCCGCCCGACTGGCGCAGGGCCGCGAGGATGGACCGACCGCGGACCGGCCGCTCCACCGCGATGCCATCGGCCAAGGGGCTGGGGGGTGCCCAGGAGCGGCGGGGCACCTGGTCCAGCCCGGCATGAAATGCGTCCACGATGGGCGTGATGGGCCGGGCCTGGACGGCCACCAGCCGCGGGAGGCCATCGGTCACGCCGCTGGCCCGCAGGTGCTGGAACCCCCGCCAGGCGCCCAACAGGATGCCGCCGTAGCCCACCGGGGCCACGAACCAGTCGGGCACTCGACGGTGTAGCTGCTCCCAGATCTCCCAGGCCGCGGTCATGAAACCCATCAGACAGGCCGGATGCCAGGCGTGGGAGGCATAGACCGCGTCGCCGCGCTGGGCGGCCTCCGCGGCCTCGGTGGCCGCGGAGCGGGTGCCGCTGACCTCGATCAGCTCCGCGCCGTAGACCGCGATCTGGGCCTTCTTGGGCTCCGGCGCGTAGGCCGGCACGAAGATCCGGGCCAACAACCCCGCCCGAGCCGCGTAGCAGGCCAGGCTGGCGCCCGCGTTGCCGCTGGAGTCGTCCATGACCGTGCGCACGCCCTGGCGTACCAGCCAGTTGATCATGACGCTGATCCCCCGGTCCTTGTAGCTGCCCGAGGGCATGAGCGCGTCGAACTTCCAGGAGACGGGCAACCCCTCCCACACATCCTCGATGAGGGGGGTCCAGCCCTCTCCCAGGGTGATGGGAGCCCGTCCTGCCGGCACCACCGGCAACATGGCCCGATACCGCCAGTGTCCCGGCAGGGCGGGATCGATGGCGCCCGGATCGAACAGGGGATGGCCACGGAACTCCAGGGGCTCGCCGGTGACGGGGCAGCGGAGAGGGCTCTCCTCTGCGGGGGCTGCGAAGTGGCTGCTTGGGCAGTAGGCGATCAAGGTCGGGTCCTCTCGATCCACGGGGGGAGGATTTCGAGCCGGGCACTCGTTCCTCGGGCTGCCTACACCCCATTGTGCAGCGTCGCCCCAGCCGATACGCTTGGGTTTTTTGTAACTGAATTCGCGCCGAAGGTCAAATCCCATTCGACAATTCGAGGGAACAGACCCTTTACGGCCCCTTCCTCGGGCCATGGTATAATGGAGAACAACACCCCTGGAGGAGATGTGGCACCCTCTCCGGGGGGCGAGACCGCTGCAGAGATACACGGAGGCAACTTCCACGGTGCTGAGACGACTTTTCGGACGGGACGAGACCCGAACCCAGGACGAGGTCAAGCTGGAGCAGAGCCTGGAGAAGACCCGTTCTGGCTTCTTCCGGCGCATCGGCTCCCTCTTCCAGGCCAACGAGATCACCCCCGAGCTGTGGGACGAGCTGGAGGAGACCCTGATCCGGGCCGATGTGGGGGTGGACACCGCGCTGGACCTGGTGGAACGGACCCGGAACCGGGTGGAGCGAGAGGGCATCAAGTCCACCCAGGACGCCTACCTGGTGCTGAAACAGGAGATGGTGGGGCTCCTGCAGGCCGAGGAGCCCCTGGCCATGGACCAACCTCGGCTGCTGACGGTGGTCCTGGTGGTGGGGGTGAACGGTTCGGGCAAGACCACCACCATCGGCAAGCTGGCCCATCGCTACCGCCAGATGGGCAAGAAGGTGGTGGTGGCCGCGGCAGACACCTTCCGGGCCGCGGCCATCGATCAGCTCCGGGTCTGGGCCGAGCGGGCCGGGGTGGATCTCATCGCCCAGGCCCCGGGCTCGGATCCGGCTGCGGTGCTCTACGATGCCATCCGGGCCAGCCAGGAGAGCCGCCGGGCCGACCTCCTCCTGGTGGACACCGCCGGCCGGCTGCAGACCAAGTACAACCTGATGCAGGAGCTGGAGAAGATGCGCCGGGTCGCGGGGCGGCTGGTCCACCGGGCCCCGCACGAGGTCCTCCTGGTGCTGGACGCGTCCACGGGCCAGAACGCCATCCTCCAGGCCAAGGGCTTCGGCCAGGCCGCAGGGGTCACCGGCATCGTGCTCACCAAGCTGGACGGCACGGCCAAGGGCGGCGCGGTGCTCAACATCAAGAAGGAGCTGGGGGTGCCGGTCCGCTTCGTGGGCACCGGCGAGGGGATCGACGATCTGGCCGAGTTCGATCCCGTGGCCTTTGTGGAAGGGCTCCTGGGGGAGTAGCCCCCGGCCCCATGGGGAGCGGGGAGCCTGGAGGAGGACCGCGACGTCTTTAGTAAGAGTACGGGAGTAAGAGTACGGGAGTAAGGGTACGGGGTCGGAGAGGGTAGCCGGACATCTCCCCAGGGCCCAGATCGTCGACCCCGGAAGACCGAGAGCCGGATAGACCGAGAAGAGGAGAGGTGAGGAGAGAAGTGACGATGAAGGAGCTGCGTGAACGTCTGCAGAGCCTGTTGGAGCGGGTGGACGTCATCAGGGGGCGTCTTTGACCTGCCGGGCAAACAGGAACGGGTGGCCCGGCTCCAACAGGAGAGCCTGGCCCCCGACTTCTGGGACAACTCCCAGGAGGCCCAGAGGAAGATGCAGGAGCTGAGCGGCCTGCAGGAACAGATCCGAGCCTGGGACACCCTGCGCCAGCGGATCGTGGACGGGCTGGAGCTTCTGGAGATGGCCGAGGACGATCCCGAGATGCTCGCGGAGCTGGAGCAGGAGGCCCACTCCCTGGAACAGGAATTGGAACGCCGGGAGTTCGAGCTGGCCCTGTCGGGCAAGTACGACCGTGGCGCGGCCATCCTGAGCATCCACGCGGGCGCGGGGGGCACCGAGGCCCAGGACTGGGCCCAGATGCTCCTGCGCATGTACCTGCGTTGGGCCGAGAAGAAGGGCTACCGCACCGCCATCACCGACATGACCGAGGGCGAAGAGGCCGGCATCAAGAGCGTGACCGTGGAGGTGGACGGCGAGTACGCCTACGGCTACCTCAAGGCCGAGAAGGGCACCCACCGCCTGGTGCGGATCAGCCCCTTCGACGCGAACCGCCGCCGGCACACCAGCTTCGCCAAGGTGGAGGTCATGCCGGTCATCGACGAGGACATCGAGGTGGAGATCCACCCCAACGACATCCGGATCGACGTCTTCCTGAGCAGCGGCGCCGGCGGCCAGAACGTCCAGAAGAACGCCACCGCGGTGCGCCTGTACCATATCCCCACCGGGATCGTGGTCACCTGTCAGAACGAGCGCAGCCAGACCCAGAACCGGGAGATGGCCATGAAGATCCTCCGGGGCAAGCTCTACGAGCTGGAGCAGCAACGCATCGCGGAGGAGAAGGCCCGGCTGAAGGGCGAGAACGTCCAGGCGGACTTCGGCACCCAGATCCGCAGCTACGTCCTGCACCCCTACCAGATGGTCAAGGACCTGCGGACCGGGGTGGAGACGGGCAACCCCCAGGCCGTGCTGGACGGCGAGATCGACATCTTCATCCAGGCCTGGCTCAAGCAACAGGTGGGCCAGGAGGAGATCCACGCCTAGGGGAGCCTGGGCCGACCGCTGCCGGGCTCCCCGGGCCCCTGCCGGTCCAGGGCCTGGCGCGTCCCCGGCAGCTCTCCAGGGGTCCCCTCCCCATCGTCGTTGGACCTGAACAGGGCATGGGGCGCCCTTAAGCGGGCAAGGACGGGACCGCCCATGCCCACCGAACCGTCCATTCCAGCCAGCGAGGAGATCGCGCCATGGCTTCCCCCACAGCCCCCGTGGTCATCATCGGCGGCGACGCCGCGGGCATGAGCGCGGCCAGCAAGGCCAGGCGAGAGGACCCCTCTCTCCCCGTGATCGTCTTCGAACAGGGACCGGACATCAGCTACGCGGCCTGCGGCATGCCCTACTGGTTCGAGGGCCTGGTGCAGTCGGACGAGATGCTCCGGGCCCTCCACCTGGAGGACGCCCGGAGGAAACGGGGCATCGATGTCCGCATCCACCACCGGGTGACCGCCATCCACCCAGAGGCCCACACGGTGGAGGTCCAGGACCTGGAGCGCGATAGGACCTTCATCCAGCCCTACAGCAAGCTCCTCATCGCGACAGGAGCCTCCCCGGTGGTCCCCCCGATCCCGGGGCTGGACCTCCCCGGGGTCTTCACCCTGCGCACCCTGGAGGATGGCCGGCGCATCCACCGGTACCTGGAGAGCCGGCGGCCCCGGCGAGGCGTGATCATCGGCGCAGGCTACATCGGCCTGGAGATGGCCGAGGCCTTTCGCAGCCGGGGCATGGAGACCTGGGTCCTGGAGCTGTTGCCCCAGATCCTGCCCCAGATGGACCCAGACCTCCTCGCGCCGGTGGTGGACCACCTGGTCGAACAGGGGGTACATCTCCACACGTCCACCCGGGTCACCGGGGTCCGGCAGGCCAATGGGGCCCTCCAGGTCGTCGCCCTCCAGGAGGACGGCCGTTCCCTCACCGTGGCCGCGGACATGGTGCTGGTCTCCACGGGCATCCGGCCCAACAGCCGGCTGGCCGCGGAAGCGGGCCTGGCCCTCACCGTGGCCAACGCCATCCAGGTGGACGAGCGGATGCGGACCAGCGCGCCGGACATCTACGCGGCCGGGGACTGCGTGGCCTATCGCCACCGGGTGTTGGACCGGGAGGTGTGGATCCCCCTGGCCCCCTCGGCCAACAAGAGCGGCCGGGTCGCGGGGGAGAACATGGCCGGCGGCCACGCGATCTTTCCGGGCATCCTGGGCACCGCGGTGGTGAAGGTCTTCGACTACTCCCTGGCCGTCACCGGGCTCACCGAAGGGCAGGCCCAGGAGCACGCGGAACGCTTTGCCGGGGGCGTGGCCGCCAGCACCATCACCGCGCCCAGCAAGCCGGCCTACTACCCCGGCGCGCAGCCGGTCCACGTGAAGGTGGTCATCGAGCGGGCCACCGGGCGGATCCTGGGCGCCCAGTTGGTCAGCCGCTCGGATGTCTCCAAGCGCGCGGACATCTTCGCCACGGCCATCACCGCGGGCATGACGGTGGCGGAGTTCGGTCTCCTGGACCTCACCTACGCGCCGCCCTTCGCGCCGGTCTACGATCCGGTGTTGGTGGCCGCGAACGTGGCCGCGCGCCACGTCCAGCCGGTCCCTGGCTGATCCCCGGCCCCCGGCGGCTCGGGCCGCCCAAAGGGCATCGGAGCCGTCCGTCCGCTCCCTTTGGGCTGGGGTGACCCGGGGGGCGGTGGTTCCTTCTCGGGTCAAGGGGGCGACTGTCTCAAGGCCTTCCTCCGGCCCTCCACCCGTGTTCCGTGTCCTGCGGAGGTTCCCATGCTCATCCACAACGCGACGGTGATCTGCTTCGACGACCAGAACCGAGTGCTGCCCGATGGAGCCGTGTGGATCCAGGGCGACACCATCCAGGACGTGGGCCCCAGCCCCGAACTGTTGGCCCGCTATCCCCAGGAGACCCGCTGGGATGCAGGGGGATCCCTGCTCATGCCCGGGCAGATCTGCGCCCACACCCATTTCTACGGCGCGTTTGCTCGGGGCCTCTACATCCCCGGGGAGCCGGCCCAGGATTTTCCCGCGATCCTGCGTACGCTCTGGTGGCCCCTGGATCGCTCCCTGGACCTGGAAGGGGTGAAGGCCTCTGCGGAGGTCTGCCTGGTGGACGCGATCCGCCACGGCACCACCACCCTCATCGACCACCATGCCAGCCAGCGGGCCATCGACGGCAGCCTGGACGCCATCGCGGAGGCCGTGGCCGCCAGCGGCCTCCGGGCTGTCCTCTGCTACGAGGTCACGGACCGGGACGGACCGGACGCGACCCGCGCGGGCATCCGGGAGAACATGCGCTTCATCCGGCGGGTGGAGCAGGCCCGCCAAGATCCCCAGGAGGCCGTCCTGGGGCGACGGATCGCGGCCACCTTCGGCCTCCACGCGAGCATGACCCTCTCGGACAAGACCCTGGAGGCCTGCGCCCAGGAGCACCACCGCTTTCACATCCACGTGGCCGAACATCCCGCAGACCCGGACGACAGCCTGCGGCGCTCCGGTGTCCGAACCGTGGAGCGGCTCCACCGCTTCGGCATCACCGGCCCGGAGAGCATCTTCGCCCACTGCATCCACATCGACGCCTGGGAGATGGACCTCCTGCGGGAGACGGGCACGGTGGTCTCCCATCAGCCCCGTTCCAACATGAACAACGCGGTGGGCGCGGCCGGGGTGCCCACCATGCTCCGGGGCGGCATGGCCGTCTGCCTGGGCAACGACGGCTTCAGCAACGACATGTTCGCGGAGATGAAGGTCGCGGACCTGCTCCACAAGGTGTGGAGCCGGGATCCCCGGACCCTGGGCGCGGACAGGGTGGTCCAGATGGCGGTGCGCCACAACCGGGCGCTGGCAGCCCGCTTCTTCGCCAAGCCGGTGGGCATCATCGCACCGGGAGCCTACGCGGACATCATCCTGCTGGACTACTTCCCCACCACGCCCCTCACCCCGGACAACCTGCCCTGGCACATCCTCTTCGGCATCGGCGGCAGCCATGTCCACAGCACCATCTGCCACGGCCAGGTCCTCATGCGGAACCGAGAGCTGCTCACCCTGGACGAAGAGGCCATCACCGCCCGCAGCCAGGAGGTGGCCCGGGCCACCTGGGAGCGCTTCTGGGCCCAACACCCGGGATGAGCCCAGGCCTGGCAGATGCCGACGCCGTCCGTTCCACCTCTTTCCAACCCGTCTTCCCACCACAGGAGTCGTTCCATGGCGCGTTTCTCCATCGCGGTCATCGGCGGTACCGGGGCCGAGGGCTCGGGACTCTGTGTCCGCTGGGCCGCCGCGGGATACCCGATCATCATCGGCAGCCGCAGCCCGGAAAAGGCCCAGCGGGTGGCCCAGGAGCTCCGGGAGCTGTTGCCCCCGCACAGCGCTCCCATCACCGGGGACGCCAATGGGCCGGCCGCGGAGGCCGGCCAGGTCGTGGTCCTCAGCGTGCCCTACAGCGCCCAGGAGGCCACCCTCCACCAGATCCGGCCCGGCTGCCAGGGAAAGGTGCTGGTCACGGTGGTGGTGCCCCTGAAACCGCCCAAGGTCGCCCAGGTATGGCGGCCACCGGCCGGCTCTGCAGCGGAGGAGGCCCAGGCCCAGTTGGGGCCGAACGTACGGGTGGTGGCGGCCTTCCAGAACGTCAGCGCGGCGCACCTGAAGGAGCTGGACCACCCGGTGGACTGCGACATCCTGGTGGCCGGGGACGACCCAGAGGCCAAGGCCGTGGCCATGGAGTTGGCCCGGGCCGCGGGGATGTTTCCGGTGGACGCAGGCCCACTGGCCAATGCCAGCGTTCCCGAGGGGCTCACCGCGGTCCTCATCGGCATCAACCGGCAGTACCGGGTCCGGGGCAGTGGCATCCGGATCACCGGCATCCCCCGAGAGAGCTAGCGGCCTCCAGCGGGGCCCGAACACCTTGGGGCATTCTCCCGGGCCGCCGCGCCCAGGACAGAGAAAGCAAGGGGCTTCCGCCCGTGTGTGGCGGAAGCCCCTCGTCCCATATCTCCAGGCGCCCCCTCCAGGATTCGAACCTGGGACCAAAGGTTTAGGAAACCTCTGCTCTGTCCTCTGAGCTAAGGGGGCCCGTCTCGGGCGACCGCACATCGCCCAGTACGCTTCAAGCCAATATGCCTCAATAATGTAGCACAGACCCCGAGATGGGGTCAAAGATCGGCGGTTTGCGCCATATGTACTATTCCCAGACCCCCCCGAGCGATCTACAATCGAGATGGGTAGGGTAGGGAACCAGCATCGGACCTGCGGCGAAAGCCGATCCACGAGACGGGGTTTGCATGCGTTTCCTCCTTTCTGTGGTTGGTGTGGGAAAGCAAGGGGGCCGCAACCAGCGGCCCCCTTGCTTTCCCAGGCCTTCCCCTCCCTGAGCCTCTGGGAATCTCCGCCGAACGGTTTGCCTTTCCCCATCACTTTGGGCTATGATGACCGGGCATCCATGGCCCAGTCCCAAGCCCAGTTCCGCCTGGCTATCTATGCTCAAAAGCGAATTTGCCGTCGAGGACCTCCCCCGGACAGACCGTCGGGGGCCCATCCGCTGGCTGCTCTCCTCCCTGCGCCGCCACCTCTGGTTGCTGGCCCTCCTGGCCAGTGGGGCCTTTGGCAACGCGGCCCTGGCCACCGCGGTGCCCATCTACACCGGCCAGGCCTTCAACGCGGTCACCCAGCAACCGGTCAACACCCGGGCCCTGCTGTGGACCTCCCTCCTGCTGGTGGGCAGCCAGGCCGTTCGTAGCCTCCTCCAGTTCACCCGGAACGCCGGCGCGGAGATCGTGGCCCAACGGCTGGAACGGGATGCCCGCCGCGAGCTCTACGCCGAACTCCTGGGCAAGAGCATGCGCTTCCACGACGCCTACCCCACCGGCGAGATGATGGCCCGGGCCACCAACGATGTGCGGGAATTGGCCCTCATGATCGCGCCGGGCATCAACCTGGTCATCGGTTCGGGCAACTTCCTCCTGCTCCCGATCCTGGTGGCCCCCTCCATCCACCCGACCCTGGTCTGGATCCCCCTGGCCTTCACCGGGCTCTACCTCCTCTCCCTGGCCCACTACCTGAAGACCCTGGCCCCGGCCACCCACGCGGTGCGGGCTCGGTTCGGGCAGATGAACGCGGTCCTGACCGAGGCCATCGAGGGCATCGAGACCGTCAAGGGCTCCGCGCAGGAGGAGCGGGAGATCGCCCGCTTCAACCGCTACGCGGAGGCCGTCCGCGAGGCCTTCGTCCACCAGGGCCGGATCGAGGCCCGTTTCATCCCCCTGCTGCTTCTGGGCGTCGCCCAGGGAGCGGGCCTGGGACACAGCCTCTTCCTCTACCGGAGCGGAGCCCTGGCCGTGGGCGATGTGATCGCCTACGTGGGCCTCCTCACCCTCTTCGGCTTTCCGGTCTTCGTCTCCCTCTTCGCCTACTCCCAGGTCTCGTCCGGCCTTTCCAGTGCCCGCCGGATCCTGGAGCTGATCCGCGCGGAGACGGAGTTGGACCGGAACGTGGGCGGCCACCGAGGGGCCATCCGGGGCGATATCCGCTTCGAGCACGTGACCTTCCACTACCGTCCGCCGGACCCCCTGGTGGAGCAGCTCCACGGCCACCGGCCCCGGCCCGCGCTGACCGATGTCTCCTTCCATGTACGCCCCGGCCAGACCCTGGCCCTGGTCGGCCAGACCGGATCGGGCAAGAGCACGGTGGCCAAGCTCATCAACCGGATCTACGATGTGGACCAGGGACGGGTCCTCATCGACGGGGTCGACGTGCGGGAGTGGGATCTGGAGGCCCTCCGCCGCCAGATCAGCATCATCGAACAGGATGTCTTCCTCTTCAGCCGCACCATCCGCGAGAACATCGCGTTCGGTCGCCCCGACGCCACCCAGGAGGAGATCGAGGCCGCGGCCCGAGCGGCCCAGGCCCACGAGTTCATCCAACGCTTCCCCGACGGATACGACACGGTGGTGGGAGAACGGGGGGTCATGCTCTCCGGAGGCCAGCGCCAGCGCATTGCCCTGGCCCGGGCCTTCCTCACCGACCCCGCGATCCTGATCCTGGACGACTCCACCAGCGCCATCGACAGCGCCACCGAGGACAAGATCCAACGGGCCATCGAGGCCGCAACCCGTGGGCGCACCACCATCCTCATCACCCATCGCCTGTCCCAGATCCGCTGGGCCGACCTCATCGTGGTCCTTCGCAAGGGCCAGGTGGTGGCCGTGGGCACCCACCAGGAGCTCATGCGCACCTCGCCGGCCTACCGGGCGATCTTCGCCCGCGCCTAGCCACTCCGGAGCGGAGCATGTCCAGCACGACACCACACATCCAGCTCGAACGGGATGGCCGGGTGCAGCTCATCCGCATCCACCGCCCGGAGAAGCGCAACGCCCTGACCCAGCCCATGTACCGGGCCCTGGCCCAGGCCCTGACGAGCGCGGCCCAGGACGACGGGGTCCGGGTGGCCCTGCTCGCCGGCACCCCCGAGGCCTTCACCGCGGGCAACGACCTGGGCGACTTCCTGGCCCACCCATTGGACCCCCAGCCCGGAGCCCCCGAGGAGAGCCCGGTGGCCCGCTTCCTCCACGCCCTGGTCCATTTCCCCAAACCCCTGGTGGCCGCGGTGAACGGGGTGGCTGTGGGCATCGGCACCACCATGCTCCTCCACTGCGACCTGGTCTACGCGGGGGAGACCGCTCGTTTCCACCTCCCCTTCGTGGACCTGGGCCTGGTGCCAGAGGCCGGCTCCTCCTACCTGCTGCCCACCGCCCTGGGCCAACGACGGGCCGCGGAGCTCCTCCTCCTGGCCGAGCCCTTCGGGGCTGCCCAGGCCCAGGAGCTTGGACTCGTCAACCAGGTCCTGCCACCTGAACAGGTGGAGCCGGTGGCCCGGGAACGAGCCCACGCCCTGGCCCGAAAGGCCCCCATGGCCCTGCGCCTGACCAAGCAGCTCATGCGTCGGGCCGTGCTGGACACGCTGGAGGAGACCATGGCCGTGGAGATGTACCACTTCGCGGCCCAGCTCCAGGGGCCCGAGGCGGCCGAGGCCCTCCAGGCCTTCTTCGAGAAACGCCGCCCGGATTTCTCCCACCTCTGATGGTCTGGACACGGATCGCCCTCCATCGGAGAGCGTCGCCCACCCTCTTCAAAGGAGAAGACCCATGATCATCGGCCTGCCCAAGGAGATCAAGCCCGACGAGTATCGGGTCGGCATGGTCCCCGGCACCGTGCGCGCCCTGGTCCGCCAGGGACACCGGGTGCTGGTGGAACGGGGCGCCGGGGAGGGCAGCGCGCTGCCCGACGCGGAATACGAGGCCGCAGGGGCCACCCTCGTGGACTCGGCCGAGGAGGCCTGGTCCGCGGAGATGGTGGTGAAGGTGAAGGAGCCCATCGAGCCGGAATACCCCTACCTGCGGGAGGGGCTGATCCTCTTCACCTACCTCCACCTGGCCGCGGACCGAGCCCTCACGGAACGGCTGCTGGAGAGCGGGACCACCGCGATCGCCTACGAGACCGTCCAGACCTCAGACGGTCGACTGCCCCTGTTGATCCCCATGAGCGAGGTGGCCGGCCGCATGGCCGTCCAGGTGGGTGCGGCCTATCTGGAGAAACACATGCAGGGACGAGGGGTGCTGCTGGGAGGGGTGCCGGGCGTGGAGCCCGGCACCGTGGTCATCCTGGGGGGCGGCACGGTGGGAACCAATGCCGCCCGGATCGCGGTGGGCCTGGGCGCCCAGGTCATCGTGCTGGACATCGACCACAGCCGGCTCCAGTACCTGGACGACATCTACCACGGCCGGCTGCAGACCCGCACCAGCAACGAGCACAACATCGAGGAGGCTGTCTACACCGCGGACCTGGTGGTGGGCGCCGTGCTGATCCCCGGACACCGAGCCCCCTGGCTGGTCACCCGACCCATGCTCCAACACATGAAGAGAGGGGCCGTCATCGTGGATGTCTCCGTGGACCAGGGCGGCTGCGTGGAGACCAGCCGCCCCACCACCCACAGCGACCCCACCTTCATCGTGGACGGCATCGTCCACTACGGGGTGGCCAACATGCCCGGCGCGGTGCCCCGCACCAGCACCTTTGCCCTGACCAACCAGACCCAGCCCTACATCCTCAAATTGGCTGCCCAGGGACTGGACGCCATCCGGGAAGACCCAGCCCTCCAGCATGGGCTGAACACCCATCGCGGCCATCTGACCCACGCCGCGGTGGCCGACTCCTTCCACATGCCCTACCGCGAGCCGCTCGCGGCCCTGGGCCCAAGGCCATAGAGACCGGGCCGAGGTGTGCTCCCAGGCCGCCCCGCCCCTACTTCACCTTCACCTTGACCTTCACCGGCTTCTGCCCGGCCTCGTCCCGGGGTCGACGGGGCCGTGGCAGCCGAAAACGAGGCAGGCTCACGCCGATACGCTTCAGGAAGGACTGGCCCCGGGTCCGCTTGGGCACGGTGATGGCCAGCACCCCGTTGGCGTAGTGGGCCCGGATCCGGTCCACGGCCACGTTGTCGGGCAGCCGAATGGCCCGCTCCCAGTGGCCATAACGTCGCTCTCGAACCAGCCAGCGACCTCGTTGCAGGTCCTGCTCCTCCCGCTGTTCGGCCCGGATCAGCAGGACACCGCCCTGTTCCTCCACCTGGATATCCCCCGGACGCACACCGGGCAGGGTCACCCGGATCACCAGGGCCTCGTCCGTCTCCGCGATGTCCATGGTCATGGTCTGGTGCACCCAGGCCGGCAACCTCTCGAAGGCCCGAGGCGAGACCAGGAAGGGGTCCTGGACCCACCAGTCCCACAGCTCGCGCCACCCAGGCCCCAGGCTGGGGGACTCGAAGGGCTCCCACAGGGCCGGCAGACGATGTCTCGTGATCATGGTCACACCTCCTTCTCGTTCGGTCTCCCACGCTCGCTCCACGCCGAATGCCCGCTCTGCGCGCCGGCGCGATCCCCATCACTGGGGCTGCGGAGGCGGCGTGACCACCGGGATCTCCCAGGCGGGTTCCCGGGGCTGCACCTCCAGGGCGTTGACCACCGCGACCACCCCTGGCTGCCTGGCCGCGATCTCCTGGGCGGCCCCTCGGACCTCTGGGCTGTCCACCGTGCCGCTCAGGGTGACCACCCCTCGGTCGCTGGCCACCTCGATGACCGCGTTCGCGGTCCGCGGATCGTCGGCCAGAGCCGCCACCACCCGGGCCATGATGGCCGTGTCCGTGTCCAACTGGTTCGCCACATCCACCACGCCGGGCACAGAGCGGGCGATCTCCTCGGCCTCCCGCTTGGCCTCGATGTCCTGGACCACACCGGTGAGGTGGACCACCTGGTCCACCACCCGGGCCTGGACATCCCGGAAGTCGAACCGAGAGGACGCCAGCCGCCGCCGCAGGTCCTCCAGGATGTCCACCCCGGCCCGAGGTGTGTACTGGGGCAGCCCCCGGAGCTCCTGGTTGGTCAGGTCCAGGAAGATGCCCTCATCGTCGATCTCCTTCACCAGGGACATGGGCACCACCAGCCGCCGGTTGAAGACGCCCCGGCGGAGGACCAGGTGGGTGATCTCCCCGGTCTCCCGGTGGACCAACACGTGGTCCAGCCGCCCCACCATCCCGTCCAAGGTCCGGACCGGGGTGCCGCGCCCGATGACCTCCTGGGTGGCCGGCACCCCTTCATGGATCCTGTAACGCACATAGGGGATGATGGGATCGACGGTCACGATGCCGTAGTAGGTGGCCCAGTGGACCACCTGGTTCCGACGATAGCGGTTGTACTCCCAGTCCGGTGCCGGCTCCACGAACTCCAGCTCTCGGTAGATGGGATACCGCCGGAGCTCCCGGCTCGCCAGCGCCAGGTGGATGGCCTCCGGGGTGGTCCGTTCCACCAGGCTCACAGGCAGGACCCGGTCCTCCTTCTGGAGGAAACCCTTCTCCACCACCAGATGGGTCACCCGCCGGGTGGTCGGGTCCACCACCACCTTGACCAGCTTGCCGCCTCGACCGTCCTGGAAGTGCACCTGGGCTCCGATGCGCAGGTCCATCTCCATAGCCCCATCACCTCCCCCTGTGGTGTGGTTGCTCCGGGCCTCAGGAGACCCGCTGTCCCTCACGCAGGCGCCGCAGCTCCTGGAAGAGCCGCCGCTCCTCGGGGCTGAGGTCGGTGGGAATCGCCACCCGGACCTCCACGAAGAGGTCGCCCCGTTTGCTGGGGTCCTTCAGGCTGGGCATGCCCAGGCCCCGCAGCCGGAAACGCTTGCCAGGCTGGGTCCCTGGCGGAATCCGGAGCATGACCGGTCGGTCCAGGGTGGGGACCTGGATCTCCCCGCCCAGCACCGCGGTGTACAGATCCACCTGGGCCGAGGTGTGCAGGTCGTCCCCTTCCGGGCGGAACCGCGGGTGGGGGGCCACCCGCACCCGCAGGTAGAGATCACCCCGGCGGCCATCCGGGCCGGGCGCGCCTTCGCCCGCGATCCGGATGCGGGAACCGGTGCGCACACCCGGAGGGATCCGCACCTCGATACGGCGCCCATCCTCCATCTGCAGCGTGCGTGTCGCACCCCGGTAGGCCTCCTCCAGGGTGACCTCCACCGGGACCTCCACGTCCTGACCCTGGGCCGGGCGCCCGCGGAAATCCGCGGAGTGGGGCCGTCGAGCCCGCGGGCGGGCTCCTCCGATGCCGCCACCGAAGAGGTTCTCGAAGAAATCGGAGAAGCCCCCGCCGGCGAAACCGCCCAGGCCCCCCAACAGCTCGTCCAACTCCTCCGGCGTGACGGTTCGGGTATAGGTGCGGCCCCCCCCCGGGCCGACCCCGAAGTCCTGCCAGATCACGTCCTCCGGGTTCACCCCAGCCCGTTCGTACTGCTCCCACTGCGCGCCGAAGCGGTCGTACTTCCGGCGCTTCTCCGGGTCCGACAGGACCGCGTAGGCCTCGTTGATCTCCTTGAACTTCCGTTCGGCCTCCGCGTCGCCCGGGTTCACGTCCGGATGGTACTGGCGGGCCAGCTTCCGGTAGGCCTTCTTGATGGTCTGTTCGTCCGCATCCCGGGGCACCCCCAGGATGGCATAGTAGTCCTTGTATTCCACCATAGTCGCCCCCATCACTGGCGCCTGGCTGGACCTCGGGAACCGGCCCGGCCACGAACCGGTCGCTCCACCGAGGTCACCAGGGCCTGTACAGACGGATACGCCTCCAGGTCATCGGGCCCCGCTCGGCTCCTCTCCGCCCGGGTCCGCCACCGGCCCCCGGCTGACCAGGACCCGGGCCGGGCGCAGAAGCCGGTCGTGGATCCGATATCCGGTGCGGACCACGTGGGCCACGTGGTCCGGGGGCACCCGGTCGCTGGCCACCTGCCCCACCGCCTCGTGGAGGGTGGGATCGAAGGGCTCGCCCTGGGGCGACAGGGGTTCCACCCCGTACCGACGCAGGGTCTCCAGAAAGGCCCGCAAGGTGGCCTCCAGGTTGGCCCGATAGCTCTCCAGGGCCGGCGTATCCGGCACCTGTTCCAGGTGCTGCAAGGCCATCTCCAGATGATCGGCCAGGGAGAGCATGTCCTGGAGCACCCGCTCCTGTTGTTCGGCGATCTGTGCCTGGCTGCGCTCCTCCAGGCGGCGCCGATAGGTGTCCAGTTCCGCCTGGAGCCGAAGATACCGTTCGCGCCATGCGGCCTCCTCGGCCGTTTCCGGCCGGTTTCGAGCCTCCGCGAGCCACTCCTCCAGCTCGGCCACCTTCTGCTGGGCCGCGTGGAGGGCCTCCTCCAGCTCCGCGGCCCGTTGAGCCTGCTGGCGCAGGGCTTCCTGGGCCGCGGCAAGCTCTCGGGCCATCTCCGCGTGCTCTGTCTGCAGGCTGCGATAGGCCTCCGACAGCCTGCGGTAGTCCTCCAACGTGGGCGTGCCCTGGGCCCGCCCACCGGCCCTTCGCCGAAAGTACGGGTTCCGCGGATCGAATGGCCCCATGGTCCTTGCTCTCCCGGCACTTCTGGATCGGCATGTCGCCCCGACATGGCCTCTATCCGTTCCCATGGTAACAGGTGGATGTAAATCTTCCATCTGCCCAGTGTTAGATCTCTGTTTGTGCCTCGGCCCGTTTCCGGGTCGACAGGCTGTCAGGGGGCCGACGCCCCCTGCCCCGCATGGGAACGGAGCGGGGACAAGGCTCTCGGGGCCAGGACATGCCCGAGAAGCGGTCCGCCTGAGGCCCTGCGGACCGCACTGAGGTTCCAGGGGGGCATGGGGAGGGAAGGGGAGAGGCCGGGACGCCGGAAGAGGGTGTCCCCTCGAGTTCCAGGGGCCGGCCTGCTTGTCAGACAACTGGGCCAGGGCTATAATCAGGAGGTCCGCCCTTTGTCCCGCGGAGATCGAGCCTGTCGAGCCACATGGAGCCGTCTCATGGATCGACGTGCGACCCGCAGATCCCCCCTCTCCCCTACCTCCCCGTCCCTGGATCGTCTGCTGGGATACCTGGCCGAGCGGACCTCCTGGTATGTGCCTGAGGAGCTGATCCTGGTGGGCACGGCCACGGTGGTGGGCGTGGGCACCGGGCTGGGCGCGGTGGCCTTCATCGAGCTGTTGGACGCGGTGGGGCAGGCTGCCGCGTGGCTCCAGCTCCAGCTCGGCCAGGCGGTCGGCCTCCTCCTGGCCATGGTGGGGGCCGGGCTGGGAGTGGGATACGTGATCCAGCGTTGGGCCCCGGAGGCCAAGGGCCATGGGGTGCCCGAGGTCATGGAGGCGGTGGCCATCCGGGGCGGCATCATCCGCCCCCAGGTGGCCTTCCTGAAGGTGCTGGCCTCGTCCCTGACCATCGGCACCGGGGGCTCCGCGGGCCGGGAGGGCCCCATCGTGCAGACGGGCGCGGCCCTGGGCTCCACCATGGGCCAGGTGCTGCACCTCTCCGGCGAACGCATCCGGACCCTGGTGGCCTGCGGTGCCGCGGCCGGCATCTCCGCGACCTTCAACGCGCCCATTGCGGGGGCCATCTTCGCGTTGGAGGTGATCCTGAACAACTTCACCGTGCGCTACTTCGGCATGGTGGTGATCAGCTCGGTGGCCGCGGGCGTGGTGAGTCGGATCTTCCTCTCGCCCAATCCGGCCTTTGCCGTGCCGGCCTACCCGGTCAGCCATCTGGGCGAGTTCCCCATCTACGTGGTCCTGGGCGTCCTGGCCTCCTTCATGGCCGTGGCCTTCATCAAGGTCCTCTACACCTTCGAGACCCTCTTCGACGGCTGGCAGGTGCCCCTGCCGGTGCGCACGGCCACGGGGATGCTCCTCACCGGGCTGGTGGGGCTGGCCCTGCCGGGTCGGGAGGTCCTGGGCTCGGGCCTGCACCTCATCGGCGAGACCATCGCGGAGAACTTCGACCTCTCCCTGGGGATGATGGCGGCCCTGTTGGCCCTCAAGCTGTTGGCCACCGGCTTCACCCTGGGCTCCGGCAACTCCGGCGGCGTGTTCGCCCCCAGCCTGTTCATGGGCGCGGTGCTGGGGGGCATGGTGGGCCGCGTGGCCCACGGCCTCTGGCCCACGGTCGCGGTGAACCCGGGGGCCTATGCCATCGTGGGTATGGCCTCGGTCTTCGCCGGCGCGGCCCGGGCCCCCATCACCGCGGTGCTCATCGTGTTCGAGATGTCCAACGACTACAAGCTCATCCTGCCGCTGATGCTGGCCACGGTCATCGCCACCTTCCTGGCCGAGGCCCTGCACCGGGAGTCCATCTACACCCTGAAGCTGCGGCTGAAGGGGATCCGGCTGGTGGGGGGGCGGGACATCGATGTGATGCAGGCGGTGACCGTGGAGGAGGTGATGACCCGGAACGTGGACACCATCTCCGTGGACGCCACCCTGACCGAGCTGTCCGACATCCTCACCGCGACCCACCACCACGGCCTGCCGGTGGTGGACCCAGAGGGCCGGCTGTGGGGCATCGTCACCATCACAGACCTGGACCGGGCCATCGCCCAGGGGCTGCCCCGAAACACCCGGGTCGGGGAGATCGCCACCCCCCTGGAAAAGCTGGTGGTGGCCTACCCGGACGAGACCATCGGCGATGCCCTGACCCGAATGGGCATCCGGGGCTTCGGCCGGCTGCCGGTGGTCTCCCGGGAGGATCGCCGGCAGCTCCTGGGCCTGATCCGCCGCTCCGACATCATCCGGGCCTACAACATCGCGCTGACCCGCCGCGCGGAGCTCCAACACCGGGCGGCCCGGGCCCGGCTGCACAACCTGGACGGCACCGAGTTCGTGGACATGGTGCTGGAGGAAGGGGACACCGCAGTAGGCCGCTCCGTGTTGGAGATGGCCCCGTCCATGCCCCAGGACGCGATCCTGATCTCCATCCGGCGCCACGGCCGGGTGCTCATCCCCCACGGCAACACCGTCTTCCAGCCCGGCGACGTGGTCACCGCCTTTGTACGCAGCCAGGACGTGGACCTCCTCCTGCGCTGCTTCAAGGAGGGGCCCCCGCCCGAGCGGTGTGATCCCGGGGCGAGGCCTGCGCACGCCCCAGAAGAGGCGAAGGATCCCACCGCGGCCTGAAACGGCGTGGGCGGGATGCGGGGAACAGGACAAGGGCTTCCCAAGGAGCTCCCGAAAACCCCAAGTTCCCGAAAAAAGACGAGCGGAGCAGCCTTGGGCCGCTCCGCTCATGTCGTCTCCCGGGCCGGCTCTCCCGAGCCAGCCCTACGGGCAATTAGGCCTTCTGGCCTTCCACGACCTGATGGCCGTTGCCCACATGGACCTGGATCTTCCGCGGCTTCACCTCCTCGGCCTTGGGCAGGACCAAGGTCAGGACGCCGTTCTCGTAGTTGGCCTCGATCCGGTCCGCCTCGATGGCCACAGGCAGGGTGATGCTGCGCATGAACTGGCCGTACCGCCGCTCCCGCAGGTGGTAGCGCTCACCCTCCTGCTGGACCTCCTCCTTGATCTCCCCCTTGATGGTCAGGGTGTTGTCCACGTAGCTGATGTCCAGATCCTCGGGCTTCACACCGGGCAGCGAAGCCCTCACCACAAAGGCGTCGTCCCGCTCGATCACGTCCACCGGCAACCGCCAGAAGGTCGTGGTCTCACCCTCCTGCCAGACTGCCGGCAGGTTGAAGAGATCCTCGAACAGCCGATCCATCTGGGTGCGAAGGGTCATCATCTCCCGGAAAGGATCCCACCGAGTCAGGCTGGTCATGGTTGCTCACCTCCTTTCCCTTGGCTTGGAACCGTGACCTTGCTGTGCTCTGCACCGCTTTCCCCGTTTCCGCCCATAAACATAGCGCGGCAGTGTCAGAGCCACATTATCGGAAGGTTAGCGAAACATAAGAGCTAGCCCACCAGGCCACGGAACAACAGGGCCAGGAGGATGAGGAGCAGGGGCATGCCCAGGGCCACCGCCACCACCCACCAACGCCGGAAATGGGGTTCCAGGCGAACGGCCAGGTAGCCGCCCACGTCCAGGCGACGGGCCATCCGACGCCACCAGGAAGGCAGCCGCTCTCGGGAAGGGCGGGGGCCACCACGGGCCCCGGGGAAGGTGCGGCGTGGGCTCATAGGAACCGGACGGTCATGGGGTGGGGGGCACGACGAGCTCCATGCCCGGGGTCAGGTCACCGGGCTCCGCAAGCTGCTCCCGGTTGGCCTCCCACAACAGCCGCCACAACTGGCTGTCCCCGTACACGAGAGAGGCGATGGTCCACAGGGTGTCCTGGGGTTGGACGATGTAGACCTCGGGCAGGCGGACCGTCAGAAGGGTGTCGTCGATCTCCCGGACACCGGGATATTGGGCCAGCAGCCCGAGGAGATCGTCCCGCTGGCCGGTGAAGGGCACGGTTCCCTGCACCCAGATCTTGCTGCCCAGCCGGGCGGCCTCCACCGGGAGCGCTGCCAGATCCGGGCGCCCCTGGGCCTCCAGATAGGCCGCCAGGTCCACCGGCCTGGCCAGGGTGGCCCGGATCGCCTCCGCCAGATCCGGGGTCGCCGTGGGCTGCGCAGACGGCCATGGAGATGGTTCCGGTGTGGGCGACGGAGACGGTGATGGAGAGGGCATCGGCGTGGCCGAGGGGACAGAGCCCGAGGTGCGCGCGGCCGCCGAAGACCCCTGGGCCGGGCTCCCCGGCGATGGCGTGGGGAGGGCCTGGGGCGTGGAGGTGGAAGAGGGCAGGGTGGCTGTGGGGGCCACGACGGTCACCTGGGGTTCAGCAGGTATCCGCTCCGGGGTCTGGACGCTGCGGACCGCAGGAGGTGCGGTCTGGGGCCGGGCCGCGACAAACTGGGCCAGCCAGGGCCGTCCCCACCAGAAGGCCCCGAACACCAGGATCAACACCGCGGGAACCCCCAGCCATCCCACGGTGGGTCTCCAGGACCGATTCCGGGGCTGCCGTCCCGGCCTGGGCGGCCGTTCCCGCCGGAGCTGTTCGCGCTCCCGGCGCATGCGCTCCTGGTGGTCTCGAAGCAGCCATTCCGCCTCTCCCCGGAGGGCGTCGTGCACCGGGATCGCAGCCACATGGCGGCGCATGGCCTCGTAGTCTCCCCGCTTGCGGTACAGGAGAGCGGCCAGCAGGTGGAGATCCGAGCGCTCCACCTGGGTGAGCCCCTGTTCCAGCACGGAGAGGGCCGCGGACAGGTTGTGTTGCCGGGCCTGCTCCGCGGCCAGATCGTAGAGCGCATCGGCCAGTTCATCCGCCGGCACCTGGGGAGCCAGGTCGTGACCACAGCGGGCACAGCTCACCGACGGAAGCAGGACCACCACTTGGGCTTTGCACTGGGGACAGTGTCCTTGCATGGTTGGCCAGATGCGTCGGATGGAGGGTGCACGGGCGTCACGGCTGCCCATCACCCTATCACGGATGGCGAGAAACGTGCAAGTTGCCCCCAGGCACAGAAGCCCAGGCACCGTCCAGGCGTCCGCCCCCGGGCCCACGGGGCACGGCCTGATCCTTTCTCCCGATCCTCTCGGGGCTCAGGTCGCCTTCCCCTCCCGAGGGGAAGAGGGCCTCAGGTAGCGTTCCAGGAAGTCGGCCATCCGGGTGAAGCTGTCGATCCGGTTGGCCAGCTTGCTGATCTGGTGGCCCTCGTCCGGGTAGTGGAGGAACTCCACGGTGCCGCCGGCGCCCCGCACCCGCTCCACGATCTGTTCGCTCTCATGCAGGGGCACCCGAGGGTCGTTGTCCCCGGCGATGACCAGGAGAGGGACCCGGATCCGCTCTGCCCTGTGGATGGGCGAGATCCGCTCCAGCAGCTCTCGGTGGTGGGCCAGGCTCCCATACTCCCGCTCTCGGTGGGCCCGCCGCCAGGAGCTGGTCCGCTCCAGGAAGGTGACCCAGTTCGCGATGCCGACCACATCGATCCCCGCCGCGAAGAGCTCCGGGTATTCGGTCAAGGCGGCCAGGACCATGAAGCCGCCGTAGCTGCGGCCGTAGATCGCGATCCGGGTGGCGTCGATCTCCGGCCGTTGTCGCAGCCACAGCACCGCGTGCCTCAGGTCTGCGACGCTGTCCATACGCCTCTCCACCTCGTCCATGGCCGCGTAGGAGCGGCCGTACCCGGTGCTGCCCCGGACATTGGGGCCCAGGATGGCATACCCCCGGCTCAGGAAGTACTGGAAGCGGACGTCGAAGTCCGGCCGCAGTTGGCTGGTGGGGCCACCGTGGACGTAGAGGATGCAGGGGTAGCCCTCGGCAGGAGGGGGCTGCCGGGGGCGATAGTAGAGAGCCGGGATGGACAGGCCGTCGAAGCTGGTGTACCGGATGAGCTCGGGAACGACGAAATGGCTGCGGGGGATGCCCGCGCCATCGCTGTCGGTGAGCCGCTCCACCCGATCGTCCGGGGTCACCTGCCACACGTCCGGGCGTCGATCCGGTGCCTGGAGATCGAAGAGGAGCCCCCCATCCGGATGGACGCTCAGGTGGCCGATGACGCCGGGGGGAATGCCCGCCACCGGCTGTGCCATGCCGGTCTCCACGTCCAATCGGAAGAGACGGCTGGTGCCCTCATGGTTGAAGAGATAGGCCGCGCGGCGGCCATCCCGGGAGACGGCCAGCCCCTCCAGCTCGCCCTCCGGCGGATGGCTGTCGCCGTCCACCAGGGGGACGAAATCTCCGTTCTCGGGGTCGAGGCGACCGATGGCCCCCCGGTCATGGGTCCGATCCGTCCACGCGTAGAGCCCCCGGGCCGTCCAGTGCACCGAGCCGTAGCGGGCAGGTGGATGGCGCTGGGTGATGCAGATCTCCGGCGCATGGGGGTTGGTGAGGTCCACCCGGTAGATCTGGGTCTCCAGAGGGCCCACCGCATCCCCGAGCAAGGCCGTCCTGCCGTCGGGGGACCAGGCCAGCACAGCCCGGTTGCCCGGGCACTCCCGCACCCGATGGGCCTGCCCGGTGTCCATCTCCAGCAGATACAGGTCGAAGTCCACCCCGTTGCGGGCATTGCTGGTGTAGAGGAGACGGCGGCCGTCTGGGCTGAAGGCGCCGAAGCGATGGATGGCCGCGTCGTCCGAGGTCAGCCGTTGGAGCTCGTGGGCCTCCGCGTCCCCATGGCCACCGTAGCCGCGGACGAGGTAGAGCTGGTGGCGTTCGTTGCCCCCCACGTCGCCCACCGCGATCAGCCAGGGGTCGGTCGGGCTGCTGTGGAGCGCCCACACCTTCTCCTGGAAGAAGGTGAGCTGCCGGGGCCACGCCCGGGGCTCCGGCCGAACGGCCGTGCTCCAGACCTGGAACACGCCGGTGATGTCGCTGAGAAAGGCCACCCGGCGACCGTCCGGCGACCGGACCGGAGCCACGGCGCTCCGGATGTGGAGGTAGCGGGCGAAATCCGGGAATGTGGACACGGTCTGTCCTCCTTGGCCGGGTCATTCCAGGGCATTCCCCGGCGAGACGGGTGTCAGGGGAGACGGGGGACCGGGCTCCGGGAATTCCGGGCCTGGGATGGGAGGTGCTGCAGGCCGTCCGGGCAGAGGGGTGCGGAGGCTCGGGGTCGGGGAAGGCCAGGGCGTGGCCACCGTGGACGAGGGCACGGGGGACACCGGGGGCTGGGGCACGGGCCCCCATGGGCCCGAAACAGGGGGAGTGCCCATGGGGAACAGCCTTTCCCAACCGGCCCGCAGGCGGTCCAGGGATGGGGGCTGCACCAAGGTCACGGCAAGCACGGCCAGGAGAACCAGTCCCACCAGGTGAACCCACTGCCGACGGCTCTGGGCCAGAGAGGAGGGCCTGTCGTGCCGCAGCCGTCGGGTCCGGGCCCACTCCACCAGCCGGGCCCCGTCCACCAGGTGGATGGGCTTGCCCTGGGCCCAACGACGGGCCGCCCGGGTGATGTATCCTGTGGTCACCAGGTAGGCCTCGTCCGCGCCCACGTGTCGCATGGTCCCGTAGAGATCCCGGACCACCGGCTGGCCGACACGGCCCCGGTAGCGCTTGCACTGGACGACAGCCGTACGCCGCCCCCGACGCAGCCAGAGGTCGATGCCCTCGTCACCGGAGGCCCGGGTGCTCTCCACCCGATAGCCCATGTCCCGGAACAGGGTGGCCACGAACTCCTCGAACTCCACCGGTTCCATGCGTTGCATCGCGGAGAGGCGCATTGTTTGCCCGAGACTCGGTCCGTGTGCAGATCCACGGCAAGCGGACGGACGCGAATCCGAAGCGCCGTGGACAGGACACAGTGGACAGGACGAGGCCCCTGGCAGGTCCCAACCCCAGAGCCAGGACCTGCCCCCGGGCGCACAGGGGAACGGTCTCCCCTTTCCAGGCCCTGTCCCCCCGGATTGTACCCTGGGGCCCTCTCTGGCCCCAAACCGGCAGCCCAGGACGGGAGGAGGACAAGAAGGACCGCCTGCCGCATGGTCCGACCATCATGGAGAAACACCCCCGTCCTCCAACTCCCTTCCGTGGACCTTGCACAGACGTCCATTTCCTGGTAACGTACTCTCGGATGGCCCTGTGCCGCAACTCCTCTGGAGAACACGCAGGCGGCTTGGCCCGGCGCACGGGCTGCATCCATTCCAGGACATCTATCCACCTCGCCGACCATCGACGCGTCATCGACCATCTGTCATCCACCACCTCACCGATCCACCATCTCGCCATCCGCGTGGTGGCTTCGCACCGTACGGCTCGCACAGTACCATGGACGGATCTCCGCTACGACGGGCTGTGGTGATAGGCGGCGGTGTGGCCGGTCTGCTGGCGGCCCGTGCCCTGGCTGCCCACATCCCCCAGGTCGTCCTGTTGGAGCGGGATCGCTTGCCGGCAGAACCCGGCCCCCGAACAGGGGTACCCCAGGCCCGCCATGCCCATGTACTGCTGGCCCGGGGCTACCGCATCCTGCGACGGTTCTTCCCAGAGCTGGACACAGACCTGGCGCAGGCCGGCGTGCCCACCCTCTGCTGGACCCAGGACATCGCGGCCCTGCTCCTGGGTGGGTGGTTCCCCCGTTTCCCCTCCTCCATCGTGGGGCCCAGCCCCAGCCGCGATCTGTTGGAATGGCAGATCCGCCGCTACGTGGCCGCGCTCCCGGGGGTTACCCTCCTGGACCGCCACCGGGTGACGGAGCTGCTCCATCGGGACGGTGGTCGGCAGGTGATCGGCGTGAAGGCCGTGGCCCCCACCGGGGACACCCGGACCTTCTCCGCGGACCTGGTGGTGGACGCCTCGGGCCGGAGCTCGCCCCTGCCGGCCTGGCTGGAGGCCCTGGGCCATCCCCCGCCAGCGGAGACCCGGGTCAATGCCCATCTGGCCTACGCCAGCCGCTGGTACCGGATCCCGCCTCGCTGGCGCGCGGACTGGAAGGTGGTGCTGCTCACCTCCCGGTTCCCGGACATCCCCCGCGGCGCGGCCATCCTGCCGGTGGAGGGCCAGCGTTGGGTGGTCACCCTGGCCGGGATCGGGGGCGACTGCCCGCCCACAGACCCCGAGGGGTTCGTGGCCTTCGCCCAGAGCCTCATCGGGCCCCAGGTCTACCAGGCCATCGTGGACGCGGAGCCCCTTTCACCGGTGTACGGCTACCGAAGGACCGAGAACCGTTGGCGCCATCTGGAGCGGATGCCCGACTGGCCTGGAGGACTCCTGGCCGTGGGCGATGCCGTGTGCGCGTTCAACCCGGTGTACGGCCAGGGAATCACCGTGGCCGCCATGGCCGCAGAGCTGCTGGACCAGCTCCTGGGCCAAGGCTCCCGAGACCTGGAACGGCGGTTCCAGCGCCGACTGGCCCGTCTCCTCCGCACACCATGGACACTGGCCACCGGCGAGGATCTGCGCTGGGCCGGTTCCCTGAACCAACGGCCAGGGATCTTACAGCGATTGTTCTACGCCTATCTGGATCGGGTGGGCGAACTGATCCCCCAGGACGTGACGGTGGCCCGGACCTTTGTGGCCATCAACCATCTGCTCGCCTCTCCGTGGACACTCTTCTCCCCCCAGATCCTGGCCCGGGTGGCCAGACATGTGCTCCGTTCCCCGAGATCTCAGGTACGGCGGTCCTAGGTGTAATTGACATGTAATACAAGACGCAATGGTGCGTTGATATGATGAGACCAGACCATACCGGCTCCGGAGCATGGGGCCCCGCGTCGTCTCCATGTTCCGGAGCTGTTGGAGCGAGCAGAGACGAGATCCCGGACCAGAACTCTGACACAGAAACGGTGACAGATCTGTAGCCGAGCACGCCTCCCTGGAGGCCAATGGGAATGGAGCCCGGCAGTGCAGGGGGCTCCCAGCCATGCCTGTTGGCCACCAGGAATCATCTGCAAGGAGGGGAACGTTGAAAGCGCATGCATCTGGTCTCGCACGACACATGTTCTTGCGGCTCGGCACAGCCAGTATCCTGGCCGTGCTGGTCATGGGCCTGTGGTTCACCTGTTCGGTCCATGCGGCAGCCCCGGATCCCGCCGATCCGGGGGGTGGTTTCCCTCCGCCGGAATCGAACACCCTGACCTCCAACGGGACGTCCCCGTCGTCCACCTCCTGGCTGCCCGAAGCGCTGGGGCAGAGTCTCGCGCCCGAGACCGGTATCCTGGCGGACATCTTCCAGGCCGCCGCGAACACCACCGCGGAGCTGTGCTACGTGGGCCGGGGCCCGGGCATGACGGTCCAAGGGACCATTGGGAACCAGTCCGGCAGTGCCTGGGCCGGCGTGCTCTACGCAAAGGTGGACAACACCCCAGAGACGGTCTTCTGCACCTCCATCTACGAGCCCTTCCTGACCGGCCAATGTGTCCAGAACAGCCAGGTGGGCCCGCCCAGCACGGCACCCACCCCCGAGGACAACGCCAAGCTGGGCTGTACCCTACGCTACTATCCGCCGAACAGCAGCCTGGACGACGTGGAGGCCGCCGCGCGCCAGTCGGTGGTCTGGTACTACATCCACGGTTTTCAGCCCACCACGGCCAATGTCCTCGCGCGCTTCCAGCAGATCGTGGCCGACATCGAAGGCAAGTACGCGGACGGCCTCTGTGCCGATCCGAGCCCCAGCATCACCGTCGCGCCCAGTACCGCGACCAACGTCCTGACCTCCAACGGAAGTGGAGGCTACCAGGAGAGCCCCCATGACTTCGTCATCACGGTGCTGGACGGCGGCCAGCCGGTGCCGGACCATCCCGTGACCGTGACCACGAATCTGGGCACGTTGAGCGGCCAGAGCCAGAGCGGAAGCACCATCCTGGTGACCACCGACAGCACCGGCCAGGTGACCGTAACCCTCACATACAATGCGCCCGGTACCGCCACCATCACGGCCACCACCTCCTTCACCTTCGTCAACCTGGTGGAGGTCGATCCGCCGGGCACCGGTGCCCAGCCCGTGGCCTATCCGGACCCGTACACCCAGACCTTCACGGATACCGCGACCAAGACCTGGATCGAGCCCGCATCCCTGGGAGACTTCGTCTGGCTCGACGCCAACGCCAACGGCATCCAGGACCCCGGTGAAAACGGCATCTCAGGTCTCACCGTCTCCCTCATCGACCCAGGAGCCGACAACATCTGCGGCTCCGCCGACGACACCACCCTGGCCAACACCACCACCTCCGACGGCTCCACCGACGTGGACGACGATGGCAACGTCGACCCAGCAGGCACCTACATCTTCGGCGACCTCGAACCCGGCAACTACTGCGTCCAGTTCTCCGCACCCACAGGCTACCTCTTCAGCCCGCCCAACCAGGGCACCGACGACGCCAAGGACAGCGACGCCAACCCCTCCACAGGCCTCAGCCACCTCGTCTCCCTCTCCTCCGGACAGCATGACCCCTCCATCGATGCCGGCCTCTTCCAGCCCGCATCCCTGGGAGACTTCGTCTGGCTCGACACCAACGCCAACGGCATCCAGGACCCCGGTGAAAACGGCATCTCAGGTCTCACCGTCTCCCTCATCGACCCAGGAGCCGACAACATCTGCGGCTCCGCCGACGACACCACCCTGGCCAACACCACCAC
>JALSIX010000049.1 GCA_026989655.1 Caldilineaceae bacterium | reverse complement strand
TCACCTCGGCCGGAAGGGCTTGCCGACGGGGATGGATGGGGCGCTACCGGGGGGATGGTACCTGTACGTACAGGTTGATCCCAATCTACCATGGGTCGGGATGGATGTCAAGCGCGTTTTGAGGAGGGGGGGCGGGGGGCATATGGGGGGATCGTCGGTGCAGGGGGGCTCTGCCCGCTGCGGGCATGGGAGCAGGCCTGGGCACCGTTCCACGGCCAACCGCGGTGGGGGCCCAGGGCCCTCCGTTCCTGAGCTGCCGCCCCAGGGGGGCCGTCGAAGGCGTCTTCCCAGGAGCCGAGGCACCCGTTCCCTGCGGCGTTCCGGGGCGCTCAGGACCAGCGGAAGATCCGGCCCGCGGCCCCCAGGCCCACCAGGGCCATGCCGCCCAGCCAGAGCAGGTCCTGGGCCAGGTTCTCCGGGGTGCCCGAGAGCCACAGCCCGGTGACCAGGTGGACCATCCGGGTCATGGGGAGGCCCTCTGCGATCCGCTGCAGCCACGCGGGGAGGAGTTCGGGTGGAATGCTCACCCCGGAGACGAACATCATGGGGAAGAAGAGGGTGGAGCCCACGGCCTGGGCCGTGCGCGCGGTGGGGGCCAGCGCGGCGATCAGATAGCCCAGCCCCGCGAAGCCCAGGGCACCCAGCAGGACGGCGCCGACCACGGCCAGGGGCCGGGCCGGCATCGCCAGGCCGTAGACCAGGAACCCGGTGAGCACGGTGAGGAGCCCGGCCAACAGGTTGATGGCCAGATGGCTCCCCAGGTCTGCCAGGAAGTAGGTCAGGGGGGAGAGGGGGGTGGCCTGAAAGCGTTTGAGGATCCCGTATTCCCGCTCCGCGGCGGTCTTCACCGGCACCCCCATCATGCCCACTGTGCCGGCGATGAAGGCCATGAGGGCCGGTGTGTAGTAGTCGATGAACCCGTAGTCCGGGTCGTAGACCGGGCTGGGCTCGTTGCCGAAGGCCGCGCCGAAGAGCAGCAACAGCATCACCGGGAAGGCCAGGGTGAAGAAGAACCCGGCCGGCTCCCGCAGAAAGAGCTGTATCTGGACGCGCACCAGTTTCATCCAGCCTCGCATGGGGCCACCTCCCTGGCAAGAACCGATGGGCCTCACTCTCGCAGACGCCGGCCTGTCAGGGCCAGGAACACATCCTCCAGGTTGGGCTGGTGGGTGCGGAGATCCAGCACCTCCACGCCCTGTTCCTCCAGCGTGGTGACCACCCGGCTGACCAGCCGGGCGCCCTCTCCCTGGAGGGTCACGGTGGGGCCGTCCACCTGGACCTCCCGGACGCCCGGGAGCTGAGCCAGCATGTCGGGCTGGAAAGGGCCGGCCAGGGTCAGGGTGAGCCGTCGCCCCCGGTCCAGGGAACGGATCAGGTTGGTCGGACTGTCCAGGGCCAAAAGCCGGCCCCGGTCCAGGATGGCCACCCGGTCGCAGAGGATCTCGGCCTCCTCCATGTAGTGGGTGGTGAGGACCACCGTCGTCCCCCGATCCCGGATGCGGCGCACCAGGTCCCACATGGCTCGACGGCCCTGGGGATCCAGCCCTGTGGTGAGCTCGTCCAGGAAGACCAGCCGGGGCCGGTTGAGCAGGGCCAGGACCACGAACAGGCGTTGTTTCTGGCCGCCGGAGAGCTTGGCGAACTCCGTCCGGCGTTTGGATGCCAGCCCCACCTCTTCCAGGAGGGCCGACCAGTCCTCCCGGCTGGGGTAGAAGGCCGCGAAGAGCTCGCAGGCCTCGGCCACCCGCAGCCGATCCGGCAGGGCACTCTCCTGGAGCTGGATCCCCAGGATCTCCCGCAGCCTACGCCCTTCCCGTTGAGGGTCCATGCCCAACACCCGCACGGTCCCCGCACTGCGGGGGCGCAGGCCCTCCAGACACTCCACGGTGGTGGTCTTTCCCGCGCCGTTGGGGCCCAGCAGGCCGAAGATCTCGCCCTGGGCCACGGTGAAGGAGAGGCCGTCCACGGCCACGGTCTCGCCGTAGCGCTTCTGCAGCCCCTCCACCTGGATGTCCACTGCCATGGACACCTCCTTTCTCCGCGGCATGGCTGTCCCTGTCGGGCTTTTGCCGTGTCCTGGGTGGGGGCGTGGAGCCCCGAGATCCGTGTCGGGATCAGTGTCGGAAGTGGCGCACGCCGGTGAAGAGCATGGCCAGTCCCAGCCTGTCGGCCGCGGCGATGACCTGTTCGTCCCGCACAGAGCCGCCGGGCTGCACCACCGCGGTGATCCCCAGCTCCGCGGCCCGCTGGATGCCGTCGGGGAAGGGGAAGAACGCGTCCGAGGCCATGACCGCGGCCTGGGCCCGTTCCCCGGCCTTGAGGCCCGCCAGGGTCACCGCGTCCACCCGGCTCATCTGGCCCGCGCCCACGCCCACAGTGGCCCGGTCCTTCACGAAGACGATGGCGTTGCTCTTCACGTGGCGCACGGCCCGCCAGGCGAAGGCCAGGTCCTCCAGCTCCGCCGACGTGGGCGCGCGTCGGGTCACCACTCGCCACTGGGCGGGGTCCATGTCTGCCTGGCCGGTGTCCGGTTCCTGGACCAGGATGCCCCCGTGGATGGAGCGGAGGCTCCACCGGGGTGCCGGCTCTCCGGTGGAGCGCAGGATGCGGAGATTCCGCTTCCGCTGCAGCACCGCCAGGGCCTCCGCCGCGTAGTCCGGGGCGGCCACCACCTCCAGGAAGAGTTCGGCCATGTGCAGGGCCGTGGCCGGATCCAGGGGGCGGTTCACCGCGACGATGCCGCCGAAAGCGCTCACCGGATCCGAGGCCAGGGCCTTCTCGTAGGCGGCCACCAGCGTGTCCGCGCTGGCCAGGCCACAGGGGTTGCTGTGTTTGATGATGGCCACCGTGGGCGGGGCGAAATCCTGGGCCGCGGCCCAGGCCCCATCCAGGTCCAGCCAGTTGTTGTAGCTCATGGGCTTGCCGTGGAGCTGTTCGAAGGCCGGCTTCTCTCCTTGGCACCGGTACAGGGCCGCCCGTTGGTGGGGGTTCTCGCCGTAGCGCAACGGCTGGACCTGCTCCAGGACCAGATCCAGCTCCGGGGGGAGCTCCGGATCCTCCACCAGGCCGGCGAGATAGGCGGCGATGGCCCGGTCATAGGCCGCGGTGTGGCGGAAGGCCTTCAGGGCCAGACGTCTTCGGGCCTCCAGGTCCAGCGTGCCGTCGGCCAGGGCCTGGGCCACCTCTGGGTAGTCCCGGGGATCGCACACCGCGGTCACCGCCGCGTAGTTCTTGGCCGCGGCCCGCAGCAGGGCCACCCCCCCGATGTCGATCTGCTCCACGGCTGCCTCCTCGGACACAGCGCCCTGGGAGACGGTCTCCTGGAAGGGGTAGAGGTTCACGGCCACCAGATCGATGGGGGCCAGGCCCTGGCGGGCCAGCTCCTCCAGATGGTCGGGGGTGCGGCGGGCCAGGATCCCGCCGTGGATGGCCGGATGCAGGGTCTTGACCCGGCCTCCCAGGAGTTCGGGAAAGCCGGTGAGCGCCTCCACCGGGGTGACGGGAAGGCCCGTATGGGCCAGGACCTTTCCGGTGCCGCCGCTGGCGATGAGGCGGAATCCCTGCTCGTGGAGCCGGCGGGCGAAGTCCACCAGGCCGGACTTGTCGGAAACGGAGAGAAGTGCATGGCGTGCGGACTGCATGGATGACCTCCGGGCGTGGACGATCTGGGAATCGGGGCGTGGGCTCGGAGCCTGGGAACTCCGCGGTCTGGGATGGATGGGAACGCCTGGGTCC
>JALSIX010000048.1 GCA_026989655.1 Caldilineaceae bacterium | reverse complement strand
GGTGCTCGTCGGGGTCGGGGTCGCGGTGGGCACCGGGGTGAAGGTGTGGGTGGCGGTGGGGGTCCAGGTAGCCGTCCAGGTGTGGGTGGGCGTGGGGGTCCAGGTGGGCGTCGGGGTGCGGGTCGGGGTGGGCGTGGAGGTGGGCAGGATGCTCACGTCGGTGGTGGGCGTGGCCGTGGCCGTGGCGGTAGGGGTCCAGGTGGGCTGGGTCCGGCCGATCTCACAGATGGCCTCGTCCTGGGGGGCGGTCTCGGGGTCCGCGCGGTAGGTCCAGGTGACCTGGCCGAACTCGGGCGGCTCCTGGGGATCCTGGGGGAGGAGCTCCAGGCGGTAGTGGTAGGTGGTGCCGTCGGCCACGTTGGGGTCCACCAGGGTGAGGCGGAGAGAGGCATCCGCTTCTGGGTAAGGTGTGGGAGGGCCCGGGGGGATGGGCAGGGTATCCAGGGGGTAGATGGGCCCCAGTTGGCCGTCCGGCGCGAACTGGCCTCGGGAGAGACGGAAGGCCTGGATGGTCTGGGGTTCCCGCACCCGCCAGGCCAGCAGGATGCCCTGGCCAGGCCGGTTGGCGGCCGCGAAGCAGAGCAGACGCCCTGGGGTTGGGGTCGGCGGGGCGGTGGGGGAGGGCGGGGCACTGGTCTGCCGGCCTGGCCCCGAGGCCTTGCTTCCCCGTTCCACCCAGCCGACCAGGGCCACCGCGAGGAGGGTCAGCCCGATCCAGAGGGTGCGGCTCATGGTCAGCTCCTGGCCGTGGCGAGAGATCCGGACGTCCCCAGGTTAGACCTCGGGTGGCCATCTCGTCAAATCTCCCTGCTCATCCCTCGAAGTCCAGGAGTGCCTGCTGGCAGGAGTTCGCATCCACGTAGCCGTCCGTGCGCACGTAGCCCAGGGCGGAGATCCGCTGGCCCTGGTCGTCCACCACCCAGAACCACCAGTCGCCGGCCCGGGGACCACCGGCCTGGAGGATGTGGCTGTAGTACCCATCCGCCCAGCCCCAGTAGCCTTCGTGGGGGCCGCTCTGGATGCCGGCCACGATGGGGCCGTCGGGCTGGTAGCTGAAGACCACCCGGTAGCCGTTCACCGGCTGGCCGTTCAGGCGCAGGGTGCCGTGGACGTAGGTGGTGCCGCCGTTGGGGTCGCAGCGGACCAACCGGGCCTGGGAGAAGAGATAGGTGGAGGTGGGTGGGGGCGTGGCCGTGGGTGTGGGCGTGGGCGTGGTGATGGCCGGCGTGGGCGTCGACGTGGGCGTGGACCCCGGAGGCGGCGTGGGGGTGGGCGGGGAACCAGCGGAGGCCACGGTCCACTGCCAGACCAGCCTGTAGCTGGTGTGGATGGTGAAGTAGGGCTGTTCGATGGAGCCCAGGCCCATGCCCCAGACCTGGTCCGCGGGGCTGCCGTCGGCCGGGGCCGCGCCGTAGGCCGGGGCCACCGCGTACATGGCGAAGTCCACCGCGAAGGGCTCGCCGGGCTTTGCCTGGGTCGGCTGAATGTCTTCCCCACCGTTCCACCAGAAGCGGACCGGCACCCCCACCATGCGGCGGCCTTGGCTGTCCAGGACGTCCACCAGGATGTGGTGTCGCCCCCCGGACTCCTCCTCGTCCAGCCAGGCGGCCTCTACCAGGCGCCAGTAGCCCTGGCCGGGCTGGACCTGGGCCGGCTGGAGGACGGTGCCCCGCTGGTCCAGCCGGGGATCCCAGCGGCGGGGCGGCAGGCTCGGCGACGTGGGCAGGGGCGTGGGTGTGGCTGTCGGCGTGGCGGTCGCGGTCGGGGTGGGTATGGGTGTGGGGGACTCGGCGGCCTCCGGGGTGGGGGGCGCGGGCGACGATGTGGGCGTGGGCGAGGGCGGAGGCATGGGCGTCCATGTCGGCGTGGGTGTGGCCGTGGGGATGCCCGGGACCACGGTCCACTGCCAGACCAGCCGGTAGCTGGTGCGGATCGCGAAGTTGGGCTGTTCGATGGAGCCCAGACCCATGCCCCAGACCCGGTCCGCGGGATTGGCGTCGGCCGGGGCCGCGCCGTAGGCCGGGGCCACCGCGTACATGGCGAAGTCCACCGCGAAGGGCTCGCCGGGCCTCTCCTGGGTCAGTTTGGTCCTCCCGCCATCGGGCCACCAGAAGCGGACCGGCGCCCCCACCACCCGCTTCCCTCTCTCGTCCACCAGGTCCACCAGGATGTGGCCTCGCCCCTGGGACTCGGTCTCGTCCAGCCAGGCGGCCTCCACCAGGCGCCAGTAGCCCTGGCCGGGCTGGACCTGGGCCGGCTGGAGGACGGTGCCCCGCTGGTCCAGCCGAGGATCCCAGCGGCGGGGCGGCAGGCCCGGGGGCTCCGTGGAGGTGGACCTCGGGGCGGACTGGACCGCAGGCAGGTAGATCGCGTGGGGGCCTGCGGCCACCCAGCGGGGGGATCGGCCAGGCCCTGCATGGGCGAGGCCGATGCCGAGGAGCAGGATGGCCACCAGGCTCAGGGCGGCGATGCCCACAGGATGCCACGAAGTGTGCCGAGAGCGGGCGAACAAGGGGAGCATGTCAGGGTACCTCCAAGCCATCGGACGTCGCAGTGGCCGAGCCCTCCACCCACCAACGTCCACGGTGTCGACGTTCACGGTACTCGACCCGGAGCGCCCCGTCCACAGGCCTTCCGGGGGACGCCAAGACCTTTTTCGTCCGCCTGTGGGCGGGACTTCATCCTGGTTTTCATCCAGAGGTGCAATTGACAGGGGAAAAGGCCCCAGGGTATGATTCAAGGCTATGAGCAGGCGATCCACGTCCAGACCAGATGCCCGGGGCCGGCCGGAAGATCCTGTCGGCCCTTCTCATGGCCAGGCGGAGCGGCCTCTCCCCATTCCTGCGCCGATCCTGGTGCAGGCCCCTGGAGAGCTGGCCACCATGCTGGCCCATCTCCGCACCCAGCCCCTGATCGCGGTGGACACGGAGAGCGACAGCCTCTACCGTTATCGTCCCCGGATCTGTCTCATCCAGATCTCCGCCCCCGCCCCGAAGGGGAGCGAGCCGGATCCCGTCTCTCCTGTCCCGGTCCTGGACTACCTGGTGGATCCCCTGCACCTCTCGGTCCAGGAGCTCCAGCCTCTGGGGGAGATCCTGGCCGATCCCGCGGTGGAGGTCATCTTCCACGCGGCGGAGAACGACCTCATCCAGCTGGAGCGGGACTTCGGCTTCCGGACCCGTCGGATCTTCGACACCCAGTTGGCCGCGCGGATCCTGGGACGCCGGGGGGTGGGATTGGACCGGATCCTGGAGGAGGAGTTCGGGGTCATCTCCGACAAGCGGATGCGCCGTACCGACTGGGGACGGCGCCCCCTGACGCCCCAACAGATGACCTACGCCCAGTTGGACACCCATTTCCTGCCCGCCCTTCGGGAGCGCCAGATCCGGGCCCTCCAGGAGGCCGGACGCTGGGAGGAGGCCCTGGAGACCTTTCAGGCCCTGGAGCGGATCCACTACACACCACCCAAGGCACCCCGTTCCTTCTGGTCCATGAAGGGGCTGCGGGACGTGCCCCGGGACGATCTCCCGGTGCTCCAGGCCCTGTGGGAGTGGCGTGAGCGGCGGGCCCAGGAGCTCGATCGGCCTCCTTTCAAGGTGATGACCGATGGGGTGTTGCGCCTTCTGGCCACGGCCCGTCCTCGTACTCTGGAGGCGCTGCGGGGGATCCAGGGGCTCAGTGAACGCCAGCGCCAGCGCTACGGCGCCCAGATCCTGGAGGTGATCGCCCAGGGAGAGCAACGGCCCGTCCCCGAGCCGCCCAGCTCCGATGGGGAGGGGATCGAGTTGACCCGTACGGAGCGGCGCCTGTACGATGCCCTACGGCGTTGGCGTACCCAACGGGCCCAGGACCGGGGGGTGGATCCGGACATCGTGCTGAGCAATCACGAGCTGTTGGCCATTGTGCGCCAGCGCCCACGCACGGTGGCCGAGCTGATGGAGAACCCGACCATTGGGGCCTGGAAGGCCCAGACCTACGGCCCGGAGATCCTGGCGATCTTGGAACAGGGGCGGAGAAGCCGGCCCTGAGCGAACGCTCTGGTGGAACGGAGCCCCGCCCCACCCACCCCTCCTTTCCTCACCTGTCCGGCCCTGTGTCCGGTGAACCGTGTCCAGGCATCCAGAGCAGAGGAGGCCCTGAAGCAACCATGAAGCAGATGGTGTTGTTGTTGGTGACGGTTGGCCTGAACGTGACGGGACAGCTCCTGATGAAACAGGGCATGGGACAGGTTGGAGCGATAGGTGGCAGGCTCTCCATGATGGCCGAGAGCCTGTTCCGTGCCTTCTTGAACCCCTATGTGTTGGGCGGGGTGGGCGCGTACGGGCTGAGCAGCATCTTCTGGTTGGTGCTCCTCAGCCGGGTCGAGCTCAGCTACGCGTACCCGGCCCTGAGCATCGGCTACGTGCTGGTTACCCTGGTGGGTGCGTTCCTGCTGGGGGAGCAGGTCTCGGCCCTGCGCTGGTTGGCTGTGCTGGTGATCTGTGTGGGAGTGGTGTTGCTCAGCCAGAGCTGAGCGGCCAGGCCAGCGCTCGGCTCACGCGGGCAGCGGATCCGGCTGCCAATCCCGGGCAGGGGGATCCGCGCCCCGGTCCTTGCCCTCGAAGACGGCCACGAACTCCTCTGCCTCCAGGGTCTCCTTCTCCAACAGGGCCCGAGCCACCGCGTCCAGCCGATCCCGGTACTCGGTCAGGAGCCGGCGTACCCGGTCGTACTGGCTCTGGACAATCCGGCGCACCTCTTCGTCGATGGCCTCCGCGGTCTCCTCGCTGTAGTCCCGCTGTTCGGCCAGCTCCCGGCCCAGGAAGGGCAGCTCGTCTCGCCGGCCCAGTTGGACAGGGCCCACCCGCTCGCTCATGCCGAACCGGGTGACCATGTCCCGGGTCATCTGGGTGAGCTGGCGGATGTCCCGGGTCGCGCCGGTGGAGATGTCTCCGAAGACCAGTTCCTCGGCTACCCGGCCGGCCAGGGCCACGGCCACCTGGTCGAGCAGATAGGCTCGGCTGTGGAGGCTCCGATCCTCGGTCGGTGGGGTCAGGGTCACCCCCTTGGACATGCCCCGGGGCACGATGGTGACCTTGCGCACCGGGTCCGCGTGTTTGACCAGATGGGCCACCACCGCGTGGCCGGCCTCGTGGTAGGCCACCACCTCCCGCTCTCGGGGCGAGATGAGACGGCTGCGTCGGGCCGGGCCTCCCAGGGCAATGCGCTCCAGGGCCTCCTGGAACTCGGCCATGGAGACGGAGCGGCGGTTGCGCCGCGCGGCCAGGATGGCCGCCTCGTTGACCAGGTTCTCCAGGTCCGCGCCCACGAAGCCCGGCGTCTGCCGGGCGATGAGCTCCAGGTCCACGTCTGGGGCCAGGGGCTTGCCCCGGACGTGGACCTCCAGGATCTGGTGGCGCCCCTTCACGTCCGGGGCGTCCATGGTGACCCGCCGGTCGAAGCGGCCGGGCCGGAGCAGGGCCGGGTCCAGGATGTCGGGGCGGTTGGTGGCTGCGATGACGATGACGTTGGTGTCGGTGTCGAAGCCGTCCATCTCCACCAGGATCTGGTTCAGGGTCTGCTCCCGCTCGTCGTGGGAGCCCCCCAGCCCCGTGCCCCGGTAACGGCCCACCGCGTCGATCTCGTCGATGAAGACGATGCAGGGGCTGTTGCGCTTGGCCTGCTCGAAGAGGTCCCGGACCCGGCTGGCGCCCACGCCCACGAACATCTCCACGAACTCGGAGCCGGAGATGCTGAAGAAGGGGACCCCTGCCTCGCCGGAGACGGCCTTGGCCATCAGGGTCTTGCCCGTGCCCGGGGGGCCCACCAGGAGCACCCCCTTGGGGATCCGGGCCCCTAGGGCCATGAACTTCTGGGGCTCCTTGAGGAACTCCACCACCTCGGCCAGCTCCTGTTTGGCCTCCTCCGCGCCGGCCACGTCGTCGAAGGTGACGGTGGGCCGATCGCCGGTGAACATCCGGGCCCGGCTCTTGCCGAAGGAGAGGGCCTGGTTGCTGCCGGCCTGGCTCTGGCGGATCAGGTAGAGGAAGAGGCCGGCCAGGAGGATCAGGGGCAGGAAGTTGAAGAACAGGTTGACGAAGTTGCTGGCGTTGGAGGGTTCCTGATAGGTGATCTTGACCTGGCTCAGTTTCTCCCCGGAGACCCCTAGGCCGCTGAGGGTCTGGGTCAGGGGGACGTGGGACTCCTTTCGGCCCTTCAAGAGCTGATCGCTCTCTCGCCGGTAGACCTCCAGCTCGTCGCCCCGGACCTCGATCCGGGCGATCTCTCCCTGCTCGATCTGGGTGGCCAGCTCGCTGAGGGAGATGGTGGGGGCCTGCTGCCCCGCACCGGAGACGTTGAAGAAGAGGGCCGCCGCGGCCACCAGGATCAGCAGGTAGATGAACGCGTTGCGCGTCCAGTTGCTGTTCACGGACATGCCTCCTGGAACGGAAATCGAGCGCCGGCCGTGCTGGAATGCCCTCCGCCACCCAGCTAGCGCCGGTCTCGGCCTATGCCACTGAGTATACCAGGCCCTCCCCGATCCCGCCAGTAATCTGGACTCCCAGGAGATCGTCCAAGGCCCCTGATGAGGGGGAACGGACGCTCCCAGGGCCTCAGTTCGCCCGGACCTCGTGCCAGGTGACCGCGTTGTTTCGGGCCGGGACCGTGCCCACACGGCGGGGGGTTCGCCCGCTGATGGCCCGCACCACCTTCACCACGTGGTCGTGGGAGGTGCTGATGAAGTGGCGGAAACGGGTCTGGGTGCCCCCCACCACCGTGCCGGCCACGTAGAGCCCCGGGACATTGGTCTCCATGGTCTCCGGGTCGTGGACCGGGGCCCGTTCAGGGCCCTGCAGGGCCACACCCGCCCGCTCGCACAGGGACATGTCCGCCTGGAAGCCCGTGGCCAGCAGCACGAAGTCCGCCTCGTGGCGGATGGTCTGCCCGTTGGCTGGGTCCTCTGTGGGGGCCAACACCACATGGGTCGGGGTGATCTCCACCGGCACAGTGGCCGGGTAGAAGCGGATCTCCCCCTTGGCCAGCCGGGCTCGGATGTCGTCCGCCAGGTGGGGCTTCACGATGTCCCAGAGGAACTCCGGCCGTCGGTAGCTGATGGCCACCTGGGCACCCGCCCGCCAGGACCGGAGCGCGGACTCCAGCGCGGAGTTCCGGCCGCCCACCACCAGCAGTCGGGTGCGGAAGTAGACGTGGGGCCCCGGGAAGTAATGGGTCACGTGGGGCAGGTCCTCGCCGGGGATCTCCAGGCGGCGGGGACGGGCCATGCCCCCGGTGCAGAGGACCACGTGCTGGGCCCGGTAGCGCCGACGCTGGCCCCGTTTCTCCGTCTCCAGGAGAAAGCCCTGGGCGGTCCGCTGGATGGTCTGGACCGGCTCGTAGTTGCGCAGGTCCAGGTCGAAGAACTCCACCAGCGCTCGGAGATAGGCCAGGTACTCCTCGCCGCTGATGGGCCGCTGGTCCAGGGTGTGGACCGGCAGCCCGGCCAGGGCCACATGTTCCGGCGTGCTGTAGAAGTGGGTGTGGGGCGGCCATCGGCTGAACGCGTCGCCGATCTGCCGGGCCTCGAAGAGGATCGCGTCCACCCCCACCTCCTGGAGGGCGATGGCCGTCTCGATGCCGATGGGGCCGCCACCGATGACGGCCACCGTGGTCCGCTCGTGGATGGAATCTTCCTGGCCGTTGCAGGACGTCTGGGGGATCGGTCCGTCTGCCATGTGCATCTCCTCGCAGGTGTGCCGGATCTCAAACCACCAGTCTAACACAGGGGGTCGAGAATCCCGGAATCCCGGCTCTGGGCCTCTGGGCCCCGGACCTCTCTGGACCCCGAAGGGGCTCCGGGGCGCCGCGGAGCGGGCAGGACATTTCCTACATCTGGATCCATTTGCCACGGCCTCCCATCGGATCTACAATGGGGACGACGGCCCGAGAAGTGCCTTGGCTCCTTGTTCGACCCCTGCGGTGGCCGGGGGCGACCGGCCGCTCCTGGTCACCGGTGGAGGCCCGACCATGTCCCGTGCCCAGCGTTACATCGACGATCCGGCCATCCAGATCCGGGTCGGCGTGTGCCCCCACGACTGCCCGGACACCTGCGCCTGGCAGGTGGCGGTGGATGCCCGCACGGACGAGGCGGTGGACATCTGGGGCCATCCGGCCCATCCGGTGACCCAGGGGCGCCTCTGTGGGAAGGTGGATCGCTACCTGGAGCGGACCTACCATCCCCAGCGTCTCATCCAGCCCCTGCGCCGAGCCGGGCCCAAGGGCAGCGGCCGCTTCGAGCCCGTCTCCTGGGAGACGGCCATCCGGGAGATCGGGGAACGGCTCCAGGAGATCGTCGAGGTCCATGGCCCGGAGGCCGTGTTGCCCTACTCCTACTGCGGGACCATGGGCTATCTCCAGGGCGAGGGCATGGCCTCCCGGTTCTTCCACCGCATGGGTGCCAGCCGCCTGGCCCGAACCATCTGCTCCGAGGCCGGTTTCGAGGGGCTCGTGTACACCCTGGGGCATGCCCTGGGCCCGGAGCCCGAGGCCTTTGCCCGGGCCCGGTGCATCCTCATCTGGGGCAGCAACACCCTCACCAGCAACATGCACCTCTGGCCCTTCATCCAGCAGGCGAGGAAGGCCGGCGGCCGGGTGGTGGTCATCGACCCGGTTCGCACCCGGACGGCCCAGGCCGCGGACGAGTGGATCGCCATCCGCCCCGGCACGGACGCGGCCCTGGCCCTGGCCATGATGCACGTGATCGTGGGCGAGGACCTGTACGATGCCGACTATGTGGCCCGGTACACCTTGGGCTTCCAGGAGTTGACGGAGCGGGTGGCCGAGTGGCCGCCGGAACGGGCCGCGGCCATCACCGGCATCTCCCCGGAACGGATCCGCAACCTGGCCCGAGAGTACGCCACCCACCGGCCCGCGGCCATCCGCATCAACTACGGCATGCAGCGCCATCGAGGTGGGGGCATGGCCGTGCGCACCATCGCCTGTCTACCCGCCCTGGTGGGAGCCTGGCGGGAGGAGGGCGGGGGCATCCTCCTCAGCACCAGCGGTGCCTTCCGCTTCCTGGACACCTCCGGCCTCCTGCGGCCAGACCTCCTCCAGGGGCGGGAGCCCCGCACCATCAACATGATCCGCCTGGCCGACGCGCTCAGCCTGGACCCGGCACAACGGGCCCGGGCCCTCCATCGGCCCCGCCCCGTGGACCCCACTCCCTCGCCCGAGGAGGCCGGACCTCCGGTGATGGCCCTGATCGTCTACAACGCGAACCCGGCCGCGGTCGCGCCGGACCAGGCCGCGGTACGGGCCGGCCTGGCCCGGGAGGACCTCTTCACCGTGGTGTTGGAACACTTCCAGACCGACACCGCCGACCATGCGGACTATGTGCTGCCGGCCACCACCCAGTTGGAACACTGGGACCTCCACCGGGCCTACGGCCACTACTACCTCTCCCTGAACCGGCCGGCCATCCCGCCCGTGGGCCAGAGCCTGCCCAACAGCGAGATCTTTCGGCGTCTGGCCCAGGCCATGGGCTACTCCGAGCCCTGCTTCCAGGAGGACGACGTGACCATCCTGCGTCGCCTCGTGGAGGCCCAGACCCATCCCGTCCTGTCCACGGTGACATGGGAGGCCCTGTTGGCCCAGGGGTTCGTCCGGTTGAACCTGCCTCGGCCCTACCTGCCCTTCGCCCAGGGGGGCTTCGGCACCCCCAGCGGCAGGTGCGAGTTCTACAGCCAACGGATGGCCGACGACGGCTACGATCCCCTGCCCACCTACACGCCCCCTGCCTCGGCCCAGACGGTGTACGGCTCCCACGACCCCTCTCCCGGGGCCCTGGTGTGTATCTCGCCGCCGGCCCACTCCTTCCTCAACTCCACCTTCGCGAACCTGGAGCGCTTCGTGGCGCGGGAGGGCGTTCCGGAGCTCTGGATCCATCCCCAGGACGCCGCCCCCCGGGGGATCCAGGATGGACAGCCGGTGCGGGCGTGGAACGAACGGGGCGCGGTGCAGCTTCGGGCTCGGGTGACGGACGCGGTGGTCTCGGGGACAGTGGTGGCCCCCACCGTGTGGTGGCCCAAACGCAGCCCGGACGGCCGCAACATCAACCAGGTGACCTCCCAGGAGGAGACGGATATGGGCGGCACCGCGACCTTCTACGACACTCGGGTCTGGGTGGCACCGGCTGCGATGGTGCCCGAGGCAGAGGACCGCCAGCGCCATCCGGCCATCTGAGCCTCCTGGGTGCACATGGAAGAGGAGTGTCCATGGATCCTGTCATCGTCGAGCTGGGACCGTTCCAGCTTCAGTGGTATGGCGTCTTCATCGTGGGGGGCGCGGTCCTCGCGGCCTGGCTCTCCGCGCGCTACGCGGAGCGGGCCGGTGAGAACCCGGATCACATCTGGAACCTGTTGGCCTGGACCCTCATCGCGGGCATCATCGGGGCCCGGCTGTACCATGTCCTCAGCTCCCCGGCCGAAGGGCTGGGGTGGGAGTACTACCGGGAGAACCCGCTGGAGATCATCAAGTTCTGGGACGGTGGCTTCCGGGGCCTGGGCATCTACGGCGGGTTGGTGGGGGGAATGCTCGCGGTGTTGGTCTACTGCCGGCTCTACCGGCTGGACGTCCTCCGCTACATGGACTTCATCGCGCCCAATATCCCCCTGGCCCAGGCCATCGGGCGGCTGGGCAACTGGGTGAACCAGGAGCTGTACGGACCGCCCACGGATCTGCCCTGGGCCTTCTACATCGATCCCAGGTATCCATGCATGCCGCCGCCGGACAAGCCCCCCACGGTGGCGCTCTGTGGCACGCCGAACATGGATCCGGCCTCTGTGGAGTGGTACGCCACCCAGGGCTACCATCCTACCTTCTTCTACGAGGCGGGGTGGAACCTCCTCGCGTTCCTGGCGTTGACCTTCATCGTGCGGCGCTACGGCCACCGCCTCCGCCGGGGAGACGGCATGCTCCTGTACCTGATCGCCTATCCCTTGGGGCGCTTCTGGGTGGAGTTCTTCCGGCCGGACGCGTGGACCATCGGCACCCTGGCCACAGCCCAGTGGATCGCGCTGCTCAGCATCCTGGCCAGCGGGGCCCTCCTCTACCTGCGCCACCGGGGCTGGTCTCCCGAGGAGCACCCGGAGGAGACCCTGGCCCCCCTGGCCGGCAGGTGAGGTCTCGCCCCCGGGAGAGAGGAGCCACCGGTGCGCCGGGGGTCAGCCCAACATCTCGATCCAGTAGTCCACCAGCTCCGCGTCCAGGCGCCAGCGCTCCACGTGGTTGGCCACGTTCTGGAGATGTCGATGGGCCGAGGTGCCGTTGTGGCTGACGCACACCACCTGGATCACGGCTCGGGTGAGGTCGTCCTGGGCCTCGGCCTCGCACACCGAGACGTTGTACTCTCGGCGGAGACGGTGCAGGAGGGGGCGGACGATCCGACGCTTGTCCTTCAGGCTCTCCACCAGGGGAAGGTACAGCTCCAGGGTGAGCATTCCGATGGCCATGGCGGGTCAGGGGACAGCGACGCGATGGTTCTCGGTCCACCGGGGATGGGCGTACTTCTCCCGGATGAGCCGGGCGGCCTCTCGGGTCTCCTGGGGGCTGAGCTGGCCGGGAACCAGCTCCAGGTCCAGGGCCTGGGCAAAGCCCTGGGCCAGGGCCTGGGCCACGTGGAGGAACGCCACCTTGGGAGAGTCCTCGGCTTCCCCCAAGGCCTGGGCCAGGGTGCAGGCCCGCTGGGCAAGCTGGGCTCGGAGCATTCTGCGGCCTTCCTCCGGGAGGGCGAGGACATCCACCAGCCGGGCCACGTCGCCCACCAGGGGCAGGCTGCCGTGTTGGAGCACGTAGCCCTGGCGCCGGCTCTGGGCGCTGCCGATGAGCTTGCGTCCCCCCGCGGTGATCTCGTAGGCGCTGGGCACCTGGAAGCAGGCCGCGGAGGGGCTCTTCCCGGCCCGGGCGTGGCCCGGGGCCTTGTCCGCGGCCACACCCAGGAGCTGGAGACCGGCCAGCAGGCCCTGGCTCAGGCGCAGGTACGCGTCCATGACGCCTCCCTGCATCCGGGGCTCGTCCCCGGGCGCGGCCACGGAGTAGGTGAGCTCATCCACATGGAGGATGGCCCGCCCCCCTGTGGGACGACGCACCAGATCGTAGCCCCGGGCCTGGATGGCGGCTCGGTCCACGTCGGCCAGGGGTTGATGCCGGCCCAGGCTCACCGTAGGGGGATCCCAGCGGTAGAAGCGCAGGGTGGGCGGCACCGCGCCCCTGGCCACGGCCTGGGCGATGGCCTCGTCCACGGCCATGTTGGCCGCGCCGGCTCGGGGTTGGGCCTCCACGATGAGCCGCCATGTGGCCCGGGGGAACCGGAGTGCGCTCATAGGGAAAATGTAGTCCCAACCCCGGATCTTGTCAAGGTGGCCCGCGGGAGCGTGGACCGGGGACACGCCTCGGGCCATGGGGAATTCCGGCGAATCCGATGAGGAGGAGCATGCACATCGTCGTTGTCGGTGCTCGGGGACAACTGGGGCGGGCCCTCCAGGGCGCCCTGGCCGGCCATCGGCTGAGCCTGTGGACCCGGCCGGAGCACGACATCACAGATCCCGCCATCGCGGACGCGGTGGCGGCCGCGAACCCCGCGGTGGTGATCAACGCCGCGGCCTGGACCGATGTGGACGGTGCGGAATCCCATCCGGACGCGGCCTTCGCGGTGAACGCACTGGGGCCCAAGTACCTGGCCGAGGGCTGCGCCCGCTGCGGCGCGTCCCTGGTCCAGGTGAGCACCAACGAGGTCTTCCCCGGAGAGCCGGGGACCTTCTACCGGGAGTACGAGCCCCTGGGGCCTGGCAGCACCTATGCCCGCAGCAAGGCCGCGGGCGAACGGGCCGCGGCCCGGATGCTCTCTCGGCTCTACATCGTCCGGGTGGCCTGGCTCTACGGCCCGGGCGGGAACCACTTCCCGGGCAAGATCCTGGCCGCCGCGGAGCGGAAGGGACGGCTGCAGGTGGTAGCGGACGAGGTGGGCAACCCCACCTACGCGCCGGATGTGGCCGGGGCCATTGCACAGCTCATCCAGACCGGCCGTTACGGGATCTACCATCTGGTGAACCAGGGGCATGCCAGCCGCTACGACTGGGCGGTGGAACTCCTGCGCCTGGCCGGACGCTCCCAGATCCCGGTGACGCCCATCTCTCGGGCAGACTGGCCCCGACCGGCACCGCCACCGGCCCATGCGGTGTTGGTCAACCAGGCCGCCGCGGCCCTGGGCATCCGTCTGCGCCCCTGGCAGGAGGCCCTGGCCGAGTTCGTGGGCCGGATGCAACCGGAGGAGGACACCGACCCCACAGGGGAGATGCCATGAGCGACCGTTCCGATCCCCACGCCGCGGACCGCCCCTCGGAGGGCTCCCCCTCCCCTGGGCGCCACGCGGTCTCCGAGGACCCCACCTACAGCCGTCTCCGGGAGCGGGAGCGGGTGGTCATGCGCCACAACATCGCGCTCCATCTGGACGCGTTCGCGCCGGCCAGCAAGGCCTTCCGGCCCCGGTCGTCCCGACGCCATCCCCCCCTGCAGCCCCATCGCCCGCCCTTCTTCTCGGTGATCGTGCCCAACTACAACGGCGGCCGCCACCTGCCCGACCTCCTGGAGGCCCTGGCCCGCCAGCGCTTCCAGGACTTCGAGCTGGTCTTCGTGGACGACGCCAGCCAGGACGATTCCGTGGCCCAGGTGGAGGCCTTCGGAGGCCGGCCCGATGCCCCTCGAACCCGGATCCTGGTCCATCGATCCAACCGGGGCTTCGTGGCCAGCGCGAACCTGGGCGCGGACGTGGCCGAAGGACGGGTGTTGGCCCTGTTGAACAACGACACCGCGCCCGACCCCGAATGGCTGGCCGCGCTGGCCCGGGCCGTGTGTGCCCATCCGGAGGCCGGGCTGTTCGCCAGCAAGCTGGTCCTCTTCGATGAACCCCACCGTCTCCACACCACCGGTGACCTGCTGGGCCGGGACGGCCTTCCCCGGAACCGGGGCGTCTGGGAGTGGGATCGGGGCCAGTACGACCGGGAGCTGGCGGTCTTCGGTGCCTGTGGGGGGGCCATGGCCGTACGCCGGGAGGTGTGGCAGGCCCTGGGCGGGTTCGACGAGGACCTGTGGATGTACCTGGAGGATGTGGACCTCTCCTTCCGGGCCCAGCTTCTGGGCTGGTCCACCGTCTACGTGCCCGATGCCCGGGTGCGGCATCGGCTGGGCAGCAGCGGCGGCGACGAGCTGAGCAGCTACTACGTGGGCCGAAACACCATCTGGGTGTTGGCCAAGAACATGCCGGCCCGGCTCCTGGTGCGTCACCTGCCTGCCATTGTGGGGGGGCAGCTCCGCATCGCCTGGGAGGCCCTGAGGCATCTCCGCGGTCGGGCAGCCCGGGCCCGGCTCCGGGGCCAGCTCGCGGGGCTGTTGGGGGTGCCGCGCATGCTGGCCAAGCGACGGCAGATCCAGGCCCGCCGTCTCCGTCCCGATGAGGAGATCGAGCGGCTGTTGGTGGACTGAACGGGAGCCGCCCCTGGCGGAGGGCATCCCCTCGGTCCGTTCTGTGCATCCGTGGCAGGAGGAGCCTGTGGATGGTCTAACCGAGCCTGTGTCCATGTCCCCTGGATCTCCCCGGACCGGGGAGCGTCCAGGCGTTTCTCGGCCCCGTCGCCCTCTCCGTTGGCTCCCTGCAGCCCTCCTTCTCCTGTTCGCCTTTCTGGTCTCTCCCAGGGGCCAGGCCTCCCCGCCCTTCACTCTGTTCCTGCCCATGGTCTCCGGTGGGCCCGACTGGCCCACCATTGCGCTGGGAGAGGGGATCTCCGGCTTCGACGATCCGGTCTACGTGACCCATGCCGGGGATGGAAGCGGTCGCCTCCTGGTGGTGGAGCAGATCGGCCGCATCCAGGTGGTGGAGGGAGGACAGATCCGGGGAACGCCCCTGTTGGACATCCGGGGACGGGTGGTCTGCTGCGGCGAGCAAGGGCTTCTGGGGCTCGCGTTTCCCCCGGGGGATGGTCCCAAGGACCATTTCTACGTGAACTACACCGGCCGCGAGGGCACCCAACTGGTCACCCGGATCAGCCGCTTTTCCATGGATCCGAACACCTACATCGCGGATCCGGGCAGTGAGGCGATCCTCCTCACCTTCGACCAGCCCTATCCCAACCACAACGGCGGTCACCTGGCCTTCGGCCCGGACGGCTACCTCTACATCGCCAGCGGGGATGGGGGCTCGGCCGGCGATCCCCTGGACCGGGCCCAGGATCTGGGCAGCCTGTTGGGCAAGCTCCTGCGCATCGACGTGGAGGGCGCGGCGCCCGGCACCTACGCGGTGCCGCCCACCAATCCCTTTGTGGGGCAGGCGGGCGTTCGGGGGGAGATCTGGGCCTATGGCCTGCGCAACCCATGGCGCTTCAGCTTCGACCGGGAGACCGGTGACCTGTACATCGGTGACGTGGGCCAGAACCGCTGGGAGGAGATCGACTTCCAGCCTGCGAACAGCCCCGGCGGGGAGAACTACGGCTGGCCCATCCTGGAGGGGCGCCACTGTTACCGGACCGATCCCTGCGATGCCACGGGCACGGTGCTGCCCATCTGGGAGTACAGGCTGATCGATGGAAACCGCGCGGTCATCGGCGGCTACGTCTACCGGGGATCTCAGATCCCGGCCCTGCAGGGCATCTACCTCTTCGGTGACTGGGCCAGCGGGCGGATCTGGGGGCTCCGGCGCCTGGGATTCCAGTGGCAGCACACCTTGCTCCTGGAGAGCGGGAAGGTCATCTCCAGCTTCGGCGAGGATGAGTCCGGCCAGGTATGGGTGGTGGACTACGTGGGGGGGCGCATCCACCCCATTGTGTCGGGAGAGGGCGATTGACCGGCGGCAGGGGTGAGGAGCCCAGGGGGAGATACCCTGGCGTGGCACAGCGCCCGGTCCCCCGGGCTCCTTCCGAGGAGCGGCAGGACCGGGCGCCTGGGCGGCGTCGGATCCTCTGCCGGGGCCTGCCCTCCTAGGCGTCCACCACCTCTTCGGTGATGCGGCCTGTGTTCGGGTCGCACAGGATCCGCTTGAGCCGGCCGTCGGGCATCTTCTCCTCCTTGACCAGGGCCATTCCGTCCACCAGGGTGGGCTCCACCCGGATGGGGGGCGCTGGGCTCGGCGCCCGCCACTCGGCCAGCTCCACCGGCTCCCACTGTCGGCTCTCCGCGGAGCGGTAGCAGGCGTCCATCACCGCGTTGACCACGTAGCCGTCGTAGAAGGTCTCCATGGGCGCCCGGCTCTCGTCCATGGCGTTGAACATGTCCCGGAACATGTGGACGTAGCCCAGCTCGTGGACCTCGTCGCCCACGGGGAAGAGCCAGCCGGTCTCTGCCTCGGCCTTCTCGGCCACGTAGCCGCTCTGGGCCGCGGTGAACATCTCCATGCCTGTGCGGAGGAAGTGGTTCAGCCACACGGTGCCTTGGGTCCCCGCGATCTCGTCCCGCAGGTCCATGCCTCCCCGGAAGGTCCAGCTCACCTCGAATTGGCCGATCGCGCCGCTCTCGAAGCGGATCAGGGCGATGGCGCTGTCCTCCCCGGGGATGGGGTGGACCAGGGTATCCGCCCAACACATGACCTCCAGGGGGCGGTTGTTCTTGCCCACATAGGTGCGGATGACCTCGATGCAGTGGCAGCCCAGGTCCACGATGGCGCCGCCCCCGGCCAGTTCCTTGTCCCAGAACCACGCGCTGTGGGGGCCTGGATGGGTCTCCCGGGAACGGACCCAGAGGACATGGCCCAGGGCGCCGTTGCGGACGGCCTCCTGGGTCTTCAGGGCCTTGGGGGTGTAGACCAGGTCCTCCAGGTAACCGTGGAAGACCCGGGCCCGCTCCACGGCCTCCAGCATGCGCCAGGCCTCGTCCGCGTTGCGGCCCAGGGGTTTGGTGCAGAGGACGGCCTTGCCGGCCTGGGCGGCCATCTCCACGGCCTCCAGGTGTTGGTGGTTGGGCAGGCCGATGACCACCGTGTCCGTGTCTGGGTCGTGGATGGCCGCGGCCAGGTCGTCCGTGGCCCGGGGGATGCCCCATTCCTGGGCAAAGGCCTGGGCCCGCTCTCGGCGGCGGGAGTAGACCACGCCCACCCGGTCCACGCCCCGCTGTTGGTGGAGGGTCATGGTGTAGAACAGGCCGATGAGCCCGGTGCCCAGCAGGGTGACTCGGTGGGGGGATGTCATGGACGCCTCCTCCTCTCGGTTCGGCTCTGCGGTTCAGCCCATGTCCACGGTCAGGTACTGGCGCAGGTAGGCCAGGCTCTGGGTCAGGGAGGCCTTGCGGGCTTCCAGGGAGCCCTCGAAGGCCCGGTCCTCCACCTCCACACACACGGGTCCGCGGTAGCCCACGTCGGTGAGGACCGAGAAGAAGGCCCCCCAGTCCACGTCCCCCAGGCCGGGCAGCTTGGGAGTGTGCCAGTCGTTGGGGTAGGCCAGCACCCCCACCTGGTCCAGGCGATGGCGGTCGATGCGGGCGTCCTTCGCGTGGATGTGGAAGAGCCGGTCCGCGAACTCTCGCAGGGGGGCCAGATAGTCCATCTGTTGCCAGATGAAGTGGGAGGGGTCGAAGTTCAGGCCGAAGTGGTCGCTGGGGATCGCCTCGAACATGCGCCGCCAGATGGCGGGGGAGGTGGCCAGGTTCTTGCCGCCGGGCCACTCGTCCCGGGTGAAGAGCATGGGGCAGTTCTCGATGCCGATCTTCACGCCGTGGTCCTCTGCGAAGGCGATGAGCGGCCGCCATACCTGGAGGAAGCGGGACCAGTTCTCCTCCACGGTCCGGGTCCAGTCTCGGCCGACGAAGGTGTTCACCACCGGGATCTCCAGGAGCTCGGCGGCCTGGATCACCTTCCGCAGGTGGTCCACGTAGACCTGGGCCTCGGCCTGGTCCGGGGCCAGGGGGTTGGGATAGTAGCCCAGGCCGCTGATGCGGACCCCGTAACGATCCAGGAGTGCCCGGACCTGGGCCGCGTCGTCCGCGGTGAGGTCGCCCACGTCGATGTGGGTGACGCCCGCGTAGCGGCGTTCGGCCTTGCCCCTGGGCCAGCACATGATCTCCACGCACGCGTAGCCTGTCTCCGCGGCGAAGGCGAGGACCTCCTCCAGGGAGAGGTCCGGGAGGATGGCGCTGACGAATCCGAGCTGCATGGTCGCCTCCTTGGCTGGGGAGATGGGTTCCGGCTCTGATGCCCCGATCGGGCCTCTGGGGCGCACCGTCTATGCCAGCGAGATCCAGCGCTGTTCCCGGTGGCTGCGCAGGATGGCCTCGCAGAGCCGGATCTCGTGGTGGCCTTCCTCGAAGGTGGGAAAGGGGGGCGGGGCCTGGAAGTCCCCTTGGGCGATGTAGCTGTAGAAGGCCCGGAAGCACATCTTGAAGGAGTCTGGGTAGCCCTCGTTGTGGCCGCCTGGGTAGTCTGTGTAGGGGAGCACCTGGGCGTCCAGCAGGCTGGGGTCCTTCAGGAGCTGCTCGTTGGGCCGGTCCCGGTGGCCGAGCCACAGTTCGTTGGGCCGTTCGCCGTTGAAGGCCAGGGCGGCCTTCTTCCCCGCGATCTCGTAGTACAGTCGGTTCTTGCGCCCCGGGGTCATCTGGGAGACCCAGAGAAGACCCCGGGCGCCGTTCTCGAAACGCAGGAGGACGCCGCCCAGGTCCTCGGTCTCGATCTCGATGGCCTCGGTGGCCTCTTCCTGGTCCAGGGGGCCGGTGAAGGTGGCCACCTCGCCTCGGGGCCGTCGCCGCACGGGGTAGACCGTGTGCAGGTCCGCGTAGACGGACGCGATGCGTACCCCGGTGATGAACTGGACCAGGTCCATCCAGTGGGTGCCGATGTCCGCCACGGCCCGCAGCGGGCCCCCTTCCGAGACCAACAGGCGCCAGTTGTAGTCCGTGGGGTAGAGGAGCCAGTCCTGCACGTAGCCGCCCACCACGGAGATGATCTCCCCGAGCTGGCCGGCCTGCACCCGGGCCCGGGCCTCCAAGGAGATGGGGTAGAAGCGGTAGTTGTAGTTCACCCCTGCGGCCAGCCGGACCTGTCGGGCCAGGGCCACCAGTGCCGCGGACTCCGCGGAGGTCATGGTGAGGGGTTTCTCGCACATCACGTGTTTGCCCGCCTCCAGGGCCTGCCTGGCCATGGTGTAGTGCCAGCGGTTGGGCGCGGTGATGTGGACCGACTGGACGTCGGGGTCCGCCAGGAGCTCCTGGTAGCTCCCGTACGCCTTGGGGATGCCGTATTCCTGGGCGAAGCGCTGGGACTTCTCGGCAGAGGAGCCCAGTACCCCCACCACCCGGATCCCCAGACGGCGCAGGGCCTCCGTGTGGGTGGGTCCCATGAACCCTGTGCCTACGATGGCGGCTCCGATGTCGAACATGGGCACATCTCCTGAGAGTGTGGGATGGGACGGAAACCTGCGCTCCGGAGGGAGAGAGCCCCCGGACCGGGTACGGGCCCCGAGGCTTGGGCCGACAGGATCCGGCCCAAACCTACCACCGTCAATTTCTCTTGTCAAGCGATGTGGAAAATGCTACGCCCCCGCGGAGAAGATCCGGCACTGAGGGGTCCGGGAGCCGACTCAATGGCCTCCGCTTCCTGGGGGGCTCTCCGCTCTGAGAGGCGCTTCACGGGCGGGCTGTGAAGCAGTTGACAGATGCCCCGCTTCATTCCATATAATTATTTGTGTTGATATGTGATTTGTGTCGATATGTGTGTTGAGCATTGGCGGTGGAATCCGCACGCGCGTGTCGTGCGGACTCCACCCCGCTGCGGGCTCGGGTGCCCTCTGGGCGCGCTTGTTGGACCTTGCCGCGCTGTGCCTGCGGCGGCCCAACAAGCGGAGGGAGCCGTCCCCGGTTCCGTTGGGCTGCGCCCGTTCCACTGGGGCGGCTCATCCGCAGCGCGGTGGAGGTGAAGGTCAAGCAGGCTCCCCCATCTGGAACAGATCATCCAAGACCGAGCCAGGTCAGCCCTTCCCGGCCCTCGGTGCTTCCGCTTCCCTAGAGGAAGGAGATCTCCTCGGGGATGACATGGAGGCCGCCGGGAAGCCGGTGTGAGGGGCGGGTGTCCCGGGCCTTCCTATCTCTGGACGGCTGGAGATTCGGTGTGCAGGTCTATCGCTTCATGCAAGGTCTAATGCAAGGCCCCGTCCTCGGCTCTTGGGCCTGTCTTGTCCGCTGGGGAGCCGAGGCCGGGTTCTTGGGAAGCGAATGGGGGCTCTTTGGAATCGCGCCGAATCCCAGCCGCCAGGGGGACGAGTTTGCCTAGAGGGAGGGGTATCATGAAGACGGTCCAACTCCTGTTCGCTGTGGCCGCTTTGCTGTGGATGACCGTCGGCCTTGGCAGTGCTCCAGCCCGCGCGGCCTCTCGCAGCCCGATGCCTTTGCTCCCGGCTCAGCAAGGAGTCGGCAATGGGTCGCTGAACCTGGACGGGAATGGCGATTACATCGCCATTCCCCACGCGCCCGAATTCGTCCCCAGCGGCGGCATCACCATCGAGGCCTGGGTACGGCGAACCGCGGTGGACCGCTGCGAGACCGTTGTAGGCAAGAACTGGACCGCCGGGTACTGGTTGGGCTTCTGTACAATCACCGGCAAGATCCGCTTCTACACCCATGGTAAGGGCACCGCGCGCGATGGAAATGGCACCGTCCCGGCCGGGCAGTGGACCCACATCGCGGTGACGTTCGACGGCACGACCCGACGCTACTACATCAACGGCTATCTGGACTACGAGGAGGAGACGCCGGGCCCCCTGCCCTTTAACACCGATGAACTGCGTATCGGTGCAGATTTCGACATTTTCGGCAATACGGAGTTCGAATTCCAAGGGAACATCGCCGAGGTGCGCATCTGGGACTACGCCCGGGCCCAGTGGGAGATCCGGCGGGACATGCACCGCAAGATCACGGAGCCAATGGAGGGCCTGGTGGCCGTGTGGCACCTACAGGAGAACGCGGAGGAGGGCTTCGGACGCTACACCGCTGATCTCCGAGGGAACGCGGACTTCGACGGGCCGCCCGCGCCTGCGTACGACCACGATCCCATCCTCATCCCCCGGCTCTCGGCCACGCCCACGGTGGACGGCCGTTGCAGCCCCGGTGAGTACAACAGCGCCTTCTGGTTCACCGTGTGGAACGACGATCCCCGGGAGTATTACAATGGGCTCCGCCCAATCATGTACCTGGGTGCCACAGCCACGGATATCTACGCCTGCGTTGTCGATGTGCCGCGCGAAAGCACACCCCAAGGCCTCTACTTCAACCGCAACAACCAGGGTGGCGAGACCGCGGACGGGGACGACTACCGGATCCTCATCCGCACGGACACCGGCGCCGTCACCATTCAGAAGGGAGATGGGGCCGGTGGCTACGTGGATGCGCCATTGAACGCGGAGGCGAGACATGGCCGTCCTGTGGAATTCGGCCCCTGGAATGTGGAATACCGCATCCGCCGCAGCGAGGTCACCTCGCCCGATGGCCGTTTTCGCCTCCAGTTCCTGCGCCGCTTCTCCCTTCTCAACATCTGGTACGACATAGGTTGGCCCGACAACGCCCACCCCACCCGGCCGGACGCGTGGCCGGTCTTCATGGTCAACGACGCCAACATCCCGCCCTCAGACTCCCGTCCTCCTCGCGTTCGGCTCACCCTATCGCCGGGCGAGGAGATTGCACGGGGCGCATCGTTGGCCATCCAGGCCTGGGCGGACGACGATGTGGACCTGGAAAGCCTCACCATCCGATATCCCGGCGGTGAAAAGACCTGCACCTACAGCGGGACCGATGACCGCCTCGCATCATGCGAGCGCACCTTGTCCACCGGTGATCTGAGCCTGGGCTGGCACTCCGCCAGCGCAACGGCTGTGGATCATCGGGGCGCGAGGTGGACCGATTATACGACCTTTTTCGTCAGGGCCGGCACCTCCGACGGGCAGCCGCCGCGGGTCTCCGTGCGGTATCAGTATCAGAACGGCACAATGTACGACGACGAAGACGATGAACTTCCCGATCGGCACGATATCACCTTTTTCGCCACCGCCTCGGATCCAGATGGCATCCGTCGAGTCGATATAGAGGTGCGATTTGACGCCCCATTGCCGGGTTCCGGACGACAGGAACTCCGTTTGCTCTGTTATGGAAGCGGCGGGGAGGTGCGCACCGAGATCTCCTGTCAGAACAGGGAGATCATCAACATCGGGATTGTGGGTTCATCTCAGTTCGTGGTAGCCCGCTACCGGGCCATTGCCGAGGACCTGAGTGGAGAACGCAAGGAGACCCCATGGCAGTATTTGGTGCTAACCGAACGGTTACCGGACCATGACAACGACGACCTGCCAACCGCGGTGGAAAGGCAGATCGGCACCGATCCCGGGAATCCGGACACCGACCGGGACACCCTCATCGACGGCTTGGAGGTGCTGGGCATGACCCCCGCCGGCTACGTGGAGCTGCCCAGCCTGGGCGCCGATCCCTTGCGGAAGGATGTCTTTGTGCAGATCGACTACGAGACAGGACTGGGCTACTCCCAGGCCGACCTCGATTATTTCCGCAACAATTTGCGCCGGCGAGGTATCACACTCCATGTGGAGCAGAACGAGCGGCCTCCACAGACGTTCGACGGTCGAGCCAGTTGCTCAGCCGGGGATTCCACCGTGGACGCGGTCCAGGCCGCGGCGCTCCGGGACGACCGGGGCAATTACTACTTCCCGCCGGCCCGGAAC
>JALSIX010000047.1 GCA_026989655.1 Caldilineaceae bacterium | reverse complement strand
TCGTGGTCGGCGTGTCTGTGGCCGTGGGCGTGGCCGTGGGGGTGGGGGTGTCCGTGGGCGTGGGCGTGGCCGTAGGTGTGGGGGTGGGAGGGCCGGGCACCTGCTCGGGGATCAGGGGGGACAGGGTCCGGTAGGAGGACCAGGTGCGGCCTCCGTCGTCGCTGCGCAACACCCAGTCCTGTTCCGTCCCCGCGTAGATGACCCCGGGCAACGAGGAGGCGGCCGCCAGCTTGTAGACCCCGGCCGCGTAGGGCTGACCGTCCACCGGGTCATGGCTCCAGTCGCCGTCCAGGCGGCCCCAGAGGCCGTTGCTGGTCGCGGCCACCAGCCGGTATCCGGCGGTGGCCAGGTCGTAGATGGCCATGCCGCCGGGGAAGGAGGTGTCCTGGCTCCAGGTGACCCCATCGGGGCTGAAGAGGACGCGGCCGTCGAAGGTGCCCGCGTAGAGCAGCCCCTGCCATACCGTCAGGCCACGGACGATGGTCCGGGTGGGAAAGGTGGTGATCTGCTGCCAGGTCAGGGTATCGGGGAGCAGGCGATACAGGCCGTTGTGGGTGCCTGCGTAGAGGATGCCGTCCTTGGCAGCCAGGGCCCGAACCCGGACTCCCTGGTCCTGGAGTCCTTCCGCCAGCTTCTCCCAGGTCCGGCCGCCGTCCTGGGTCCGGAGCACGCCATCCCAGCGGCTTCCCGCGTAGATCACCGTGGTGTCTCCTTCCACCCGGGCGAAGAGGCGTCCCACCGCGCTGTTGGGGCTCAGGGCCTGTTGGAGGCTGGGCTCCTCCCGCCAGGTCTGGCCGCCGTCTGTGCTGAGGAAGAGACGGCCGACGCCGCCGTCCACCGCGAGGACCCGGGCCGGATCCTGGGGGTCGAAGAGGATGGCGGCGATGGCGGTGTTGGGAGGCAGGGGGGCGTTGGTGTCGGCCCAGGTCAGGCCCGCGTCCGTGCTGCGGTAGATGCCTGCGACCTGGGGGGCGTTCAGGGTGCCGGCCAGGATCTGGGCCGGATCGGCCGGGGAGACGGCCAGTCCGATCACGCTGTTGGGGCTGGGCGGTGGGTTCCCCTGGGCCTGGAGCGCCAGGGGCCAGGCCGCCAGCAGGGCGCCCAGCAGGATGAGCGGAAGGAGATGTCGAGATGACCCGGGCCGTCCCCGTCCCATGGGAAGTCTCTCCTGGATGGAAGCGAACGAACATGCCCATTATACGTCAGGGTGGGCGATGCGCAAAGCGTCGCGGGGCTCCGGGGGGGCGGCGGGCTCCTTGGGCAGGGCCGGCCCCGGGGACGGGGGATGGAATGCAAAGGAGCTGGGAGAGTTCCCAGCTCCTTGTGGGCCGATCCGGATGGGCCGGATCGGGGCGAGCTCCAGGGCCTGGCCGGGGCGTCAGAACAGGACCGCGGTCAAGATCTGCTGGGAGGCGGTGTTCACCCAGTCCAGGACCTGGGGCGGATAGAGGCCGATCCAGAGGGTGGCGAGGGTGCAGATGAGCAGGGTGGCCTGCATGCCCAGGGGCAGCTCCAGGCGGGAACCCGCGTCCTCCTGGGAGCCGAAGTACATGGTCCGGATGATCCGGAGGTAGTAGAAGGCCGCGATGCCCGCGTTGACCAGGGCGATGGCCACCAGCCAGTAGTACTGGTGCTGGACCGCCGCGCCGAAGACGAAGAACTTGCCCAGGAACCCGCCGGTCGCGGGGATGCCGGCCAGGCTGAGGAGGAAGAGGGTGAACATCCCGGCCAGCCAGGGGGCCCGATGGATCAGCCCCTGGAAGGCCTCCATCTCCACGCTGCCGGTGGTCTCCTCCACGGCCATCAGGGAGACGAAGGCGCCCACGTTGGTGAAGAGGTAGGCGAACAGGTAGAGGAGGACGCCGTTCAGGCCGTCCATGCCCGAGGCTGCGTTGGCGGCCACGGCCACCAGGCCCATCAGGATGTAGCCGGCATGGGCCACGGAGCTGTAGGCCAGCAGGCGCTTGACGTTGTTCTGGCGCAGCGCGGCCAGGTTCCCCATGGTCATGGTCAGGATGCTGAGGCCGGCCAGGATGGGCACCCACTCCACGTCCAGGGCACTGAGGCCCACCACGAAGAAGCGGGCCATCACCGCGAAGGCCGCGGCCTTGGACGCGGTGGAGAGGTAGGTGGTGACCGGGGTGGGAGAGCCCTCGTAGGTGTCCGGGGCCCACTGGTAGAAGGGGGCCAGGCTGGCCTTGAACGCGAAGCCGGCCAGGGCCAGGAGGGTGGCGGGGATCATGGCCACCCGGAGCTCCTCGGTCAGATCGGGCTGGACGAAGAAGCCGGCCACCTCCCGCAGGTCCAGGCTGCCCACCGCGCCGTAGATGAAGCTCAGGCCGTAGAGCATCACCGCGGAGGCCACAGAGCCGTAGAGGAAGTACTTCATCCCGGCCTCGGCGCTGCGCAGCTCGTCCCGGAAGAAGGCCGCCAGCATGTAGCTGGTGATGGAGAGGAGCTCGATGGTGATGTAGATGAGGACCAGGTTGTTGGCCCCGGCCAGAATGCTCATGGCCAGGCTGACGATCAGGAAGAAGGTCCAGAACTCTCCCTGGTTGTAGGTGCGACGGTTCATGTACCGCCCCCCGGCCAGGGCCACCAGGGCCATGCCGGCGAAGACGGTCATCTTGATGAACGCGGCGAAGGCGTCGATGTCCATCATGAAGGCCTGCTGGGGTTCCAGGCTCATCTGGAAGAAGGCCGCCAGGAAAGCCACCACCAGGAACAGGCCGCTGACCAACCCGTAGCTAGCCCCGGATTCCCGGTCCGTGTCGTAGGCCACGTCCAACAGGAAGACCAGGAGGGCCCCGACCAGGAGGATGAGTTCGGGCAACAGCAATCCGAGCGCGTTCAAGGTTCCCCCCCTTTACGAGAGCGTGCTGACGAAGTTCAGCAGTTCCAGGGCGGACTGGTTGAAGTACTCCACCAAGGGCGTGGGGTAGATGCCGATGAGGAGCATGGCGGCCACCAGGGGCCACAGGGTGAGCTTCTCGAATCCCACCACGTCGGTGGGGCCCTCGGCGGGCTGGCCGTCCACGGTGGTCCAGTGTTCGATCTTGGCCGGGTCGTACTCGCCCAGGAAGACGTTCTGGATGATCCGGTAGAGGAAGTAGACGGCCGTGATGATGATGCCGAGGGTGCCGAAGGCGGCCCAGGCGGGCACGATGGCAAAGGCCCCTCGGAAGGTGAAGAACTCGGCCCAGAAGCCGGCCAGGCCCGGCAGCCCCAGGCTGGCAAAGGCCGCGACCATCATCAGGCCGTAGTAGTAGGGGGTCCGGGCGCTCAGGCCCCCGAAGCGGAAGAGATCCCGGGTGTGGGCCCGTTCGTAGAGGATGCCCACCAGGAAGAAGAGGGCCCCGGTGATGATGCCGTGGTTGAACATCTGCAGGGTGGCGCCGTTGATGGCCATGGCCGCGCTGTCCTGCAGGGCCTCGGGGCTCAGGGAGAAGACGTTGGCCAGGTCGGCCAGGGCCTCGGGGGTCATCACCGCGGCGGCCGCGCCGATGCCCAGGACCACGTAGCCCATGTGGCTCACGGAGCTGTACGCGATCAGCCGCTTCAGGTCCGACTGGGCCACACAGACGAAAGCCCCGTAGACGATGGCAATGGCCCCCAGGGCCACCAGCCAGGGGGCCCAGAAGACCGCGGCATGGGGCAGGGTGGGCAGCATGATGCGCAGCAGGCCGTAGGCCCCCAGCTTCAGCAGGACGCCGGCCAGGATGACGCTGCCCGCGGTGGGGGCCTCGGTGTGCGCGTCCGGCAGCCAGGTGTGGAAGGGGAAGCTGGGCACCTTGAAGGCGAAGCCCAGGAAGAGGCCCCAGAAGACCAGGCTGGCGATGGTCAGCTGCTGGGAGAAGGGCTGCGCGGCGGCCGCGTCCAGGATGTCGAAGGTGCCGGTGGCGAAGAAGATGGCCAGGATGGCCAGCAACATGGCCACGGAGCCCACCAGGGTGTAGATGAAGAACTTCACCGCGGCGTAGTCCCGGTTGTCGCTTCCCCAGATGCCGATGAGGAAGTACATGGGCACCAGGCTGATCTCCCAGAAGATGTAGAAGAGCACGTAGTCCAGGGCCACGAAGACGCCCAACATGCTCATCTCCAGGAGGTGGAAGAGGAAGAAGTACTCCTTCACCCGATGGCGGATCACGCCGGCGCTGTAGTAGAGGCTCAGGGTGCTCAGCAGGGCGGTCAGGAAGACCAGCGGGATGCTCAGGCCGTCCACGCCCAGGCGGAAGGACGCGTTGATCTGTGGGATCCACTCGGCCCGGACCTGGAACTGGATGCCGCCGGCTTCGAAGTCGTAGCCCCACAGCAGATAGACGCTCAGGGCCAGCGGGACCAGGCTCATGAGGATGGAGCTGGTCTTGACAGCCCGATCGCTGCCGCCGAAGAGCAACACCACCAGCGCGGCCAGCAGAGGCCAGAACAGCATGACGACGAGAACGATGGATTCCATGAACGTTCCTCCCAAACCGTGAAGCGGATACGGAGCCGAGACGGATCCTCGTGCCGGAAATCGGCAGGACGATGGCCCAGGCCTGGATCAGGCCACGCCTAGACCAGGGTCATGACGATGGGCATGATGGCCAGCAGGATCCAGATGGCCACCACCAGCAGCCCGAAGAGCAGGTAGGCCTGGGCCCGGCCGTTCTGCAGCAACCGCACGACCCGGCCCATCTGGTCCGAAAGCCATCCCACCGCGTTGACCAGACCGTCCACCACATAGGCGTCGAAGGTGTGGACCCCCTGGCCCAGGTAGATGGCCAGGCGCCCGATCCAGTTGACGATCCAGTCGATCACCCAGTCCCGGTCGAATTTGGCAGTGAGCCAGGCCAGGAACAGGGTGAAGGTCACCACCGTGTCCCGATAGAGCTCGTCGATGAAGTACTTCCGGTGCCAGAGCTGCCAGAGGGGCCCCAGGAGTCGGGCCAGCGGATCGATCTGGCCCGGGGCCAGCCCCCGGCCGTAGACCGCGTAGCCCACGGCCAGCCCTCCCAAGGCCACCCCGAAGGAGACCAGCAGAGGGGTCCAGTGGAACTGGGGCGCGTAGGGGTGGACGTTCATGTACTCCAGGAAGGGCTCCAGGAAGTGCTCGATGAAGTTGGGCACGATGCCGCCCAACACCGGGAACTTCTCGGGAATGCCGGCCCAGCCTGCGCCCACCGCGAAGACGCTGATGAGCAGCAGGGGGACGGTCATGCTGGGCACGCTTTCGGGGGCGTGCCGGGCGCCCTCGGAACGAGGCTGGCCCAGGAAGGTCAGGCCGATCTGGCGCATGGTGTAGAACGCGGTCAGGAAGGCCGCCAGGGCCAGGGTCCAGAAGACGCCCGTGCGGCCCAGGTCCCAGGCGCTGGCCAGGATCTCGTCCTTGGACCAGAAGCCGGAGGTGACGATGGGGAAGCCGGAGAGGGCCAGGCCGCCGATGATGAAGGTCCACGCGGTGCGGGGCATCCGCTGGAGCAGGCCGCCCATGTTGCGCATGTCCTGGGGATCCTCGGGATCCAGGACGCCGTCCTCTCGCTCCACCCGGGCGGCAGAGCCCGGCTCCGGGTGTTCCGGGTCGTTCCCGTGGCCGTGGGCATGGTGGAAGCCGTGCTCCACCCCGTGGATCACGCTGCCGGAGCCCAGGAAGAGGAGGGCCTTGAAGAACGCGTGGGTGAGCAGGTGGAAGAGCGCGGCCACGTAGGCGCCGATGCCCACCGCGGCCACCATGTAGCCCAGCTGGCTGATGGTGGAGTAGGCCAGGACCCGCTTGATGTCCCACTGGGCCACCGCGATGGTGGCCGCGAAGAGCGCGGTGAAGGCCCCGATGAAGGCCACGAACTGGAGGGAGCTGGCCGAGACCTCCCCCGCATAGGCGTAGATGGGGAACATCCGGATGAGCAGGAAGACCCCGGCGGAGACCATGGTGGCCGCGTGGATCAGGGCCGAGACCGGGGTGGGGCCCTCCATGGCGTCGGGCAACCAGACGTGGAGGGGGAACTGCGAGCTCTTGCCCACGGTGCCGAAGAAGAGCAGCACCGCGATGAGCGCGATCCAGGGAACCGGCCCCAGGATGGGGAGGTTGGCCGTGGTGTTGGCCAGCTGTTCCAGGTTGGCCTGGGTGAAGAGCTCGCTGAAGCGCAGGGTGCTGGGCTCGCTCCGGATGTAGAGCAGGATCAGGCCGATGAGCATGAGGGCATCGCCGATCCGGGTGGTGATGAAGGCCTTCACCGCGGCCCGCTTGGCCGATTCCTTCTCGAACCAGAAGCCGATCAGCAGGTAGCTGCACAGGCCCATGATCTCCCAGAAGACGAAGAACATGAGCAGGTTGTTGGCGATCACCAGCCCCAACATGCCCGTGGCAAAGAGGCTGATGTACGCGAAGAAACGGCTGTACCGGGGGTCCTTGCCCTGCCTGTAGGCCACCGGGTCGTAGCTGGGCGGAAGGTGGCCCGGGTAGGTCATGTAGCCGCTGGAATAGATGAAGATCATCAGCAGCAGGAAGGGCACCATGAAGAGCATCAGGGCGTTGGCCGGATCCACGGTGAAGCCGATGGCCAGCTCCTGGATGCCGGTGGGGATGGCGTACAGCTCACCGTCCACCGGGTGCAGGCCCAGCTCCTTGGCCAGGAACGCGCCGAACGCGATCCCCCAGCCCAGCAGGAAGCTCACCGCGACCGCGACGATGGCGGTCAGCGCGCTGCCCCGCTTGTTCGGGTGGAGGAAGAGGACGATGGCGACGAACGCCAGGAAAGGCGGAATCGGAACCACCCACGCCAGGTTGAAGATGCCTTCCATGGACCGACCTCATTCCATGAGTGGGTCCACCCAGGGGGCCCCGCCCGCAGGCCGGCGAGGTCCACGGTGTCCGGTGGACAGGTGTCGGGTGGACGAAGGTGACCAACGTGTTCGATGCATGCGTGTTCGATGCATGGCGATGGCCGGATCACCGACGACGAAAGCTGCACCACAGGTTGCCGGCGCCGTAGCCCACGAACAGGCCCACCGCGCCCAGGAGGAGCAGGAGCAGGTCGTTCCGGAGCCGGAGGCTGCTGCCCAGGAAGATGAAGGCCACCGCGCCCAGGAAGGCCCAGAAGAGCAGAAGGCGCTGTTCCGCCTTGCGCCGCCGGGCCTCGTCCAGGAGCTGCGCGGCCCCGGGGTAGTCCGGCACGTGGCGGACGATCTCCTCCAGGGCATAGACCGCGCCGGTGAAGTTGCCCTCGGCCATCTTCTTCTGGGCCAGGTCGTAGAGGAACGCACACTGCTCCTCCAGAGGCCCGGTGAGCAACTGCTTGGGCATGGGCTCGGCCGGGTTCACCTGCCCAGGGGGCTCAGCCCTGGAGCAGGTCCAGTTCCTCCACGTCCACGGTGCGCCGATCCCGGTAGACCGCGATGATCAGGGCCAGGCCCACCGCGGCCTCGGCCGCGGCCAGCGCGATGATCAGGATGGCGAACACCTGGCCCGTCAGGGCCATCACCTGCTCGCCGTAGCGCCAGAAGGCCACCAGGTTCAGGTTGGCCGCGTTGAGCATGAGCTCGATGCCCATGAGCACCGCGATGGCGTTGCGTCGGGCCAGGGCACCGTAGAGGCCCAGCGCGAAGAGCAACGCGGCGACGGTGAGATACCAGTTCAGCGGAACCACGGGACGGTCCTCCTGTCCAACGAGTTCAGGGCTTGTCGTCGCGGGCGAGCAGGATGGCGCCCACCAGGGCCACCATCAACAGGAGCCCCATCACCTCCAGGGAGACCATGTAGCGGGTCACCAGCTGTTCGCCCAGACGGGCGATCAGCCCCTCGTCTGCCTGGATGGCCTGGAAGGGGGCCGGCCAGGGAATGCCCCCCAGGTAGCCCAGGAGCCCCACCAGGAAGAGGAACGCGAAGAGCGCGGCCTTGCCCCACTGGCGGTTCAGGGGGTTCGTCTCGCCGTGCATCGCGCCCCGGGTCAACATGATGGCGAAGGTGATGAGGGTGGCCACCGCCCCCACGTAGATCAGGATCTGGGTGACGGCCAGGAACTCCGCCTCCAGCATCACGTACAGCCCCGCGACGCCGAAGAAGGTGGCCGCCAACAGCAGGGCGCTGTGGAACAGGTTCCGGGCCACCACCACCCCCAGACCGGATATCACCGTGAACGCGGCGATGAGGACGAAGACCACCTGGGTGAACGTGGGAACGGGAAGGGTCGGCATGGATCACGTCCTCGCTTGCTGCTGCCGGATGCTCAGAAGACCGCGGCCCCATCCAGCGATCAGTACATCACGCCCTTCTCGGCGGGCACCATGGAGCCCACCAGGCCCCGAGGCTCGAAGGCCCGCTTGCTCCGCACCTCCTCCCGCCGGTAGTAGTTGCCCAGGGCCTGGACCACCACCGCCACCACGGCCACGTTGGCCAGGAAGATGAGGACGTACTGGGCCGGGGCCCCCACGGGGAGCTTCTGGATGATGGCCTGGACCGTGATGAGGAGCACCATCAGGGGGACCAGCACCTTCCAGGCCAGGTGGGTCATCTGGTCGATGCGGATCCGGGGATAGGTGCCCTTGATCCACTGCAGGACCAGGTAGACCCCGAAGGCCTTGAGGAAGAAGTAGACCACCCCCAGGATGGGCACCTGGTCCACGAAGGGCCCCTGCCAGCCCCCCAGGAAGAGGGTGGCCAGGATGGCCCCCAGGAACCAACTGTTCAGGAACTGGGCCAGGAAGAACATGGCGAACTTCATCCCGGAGTACTCGATGTGGAAGCCCGCGATGAGCTCCGACTCGGCCTCCAGGAGATCGAAGGGCGTCTGCTCGGCCTCGGCCAGCGCGGCGATGAAGAAGACCAGCAGGGCCCCGGGCATGAGGAAGCCGAACCAGCCCAGGCCCAGGTTGAAGCCGAAGATCTCCAGGGACTGGCGGGCGGCCAGCTCGCCGAAACGCATGGTCCCCGTCCACAGGACCACGGCCACGATGGCCAACACCATGGGGACCTCGTAGCTGATGAGCTGGGCCACCACCCGGAAGCCCGCCACCAGCGCGTACTTGTTGTTGCTGGCCCAGCCGGCCATGATGGCCGCCATGATGCCCACCGAACCCAGGGCCACCACATAGAGCACCCCCACGTTCAGGTCCACCCCGATGAGCCCAGGGCCGAAGGGGACCACCACGACGATCATGAGGACGCTGAAGACCGACAGGATGGGCGACAGGTTGTAGGTGGTCCAGTCTGCCTTGGCCGGCATGATGTCCTCCTTGCTCAACAGCTTGAGGGCATCCGCCACCGTCTGCAGAAGGCCATAGGGGCCCACCCGGTTCGGCCCGATCCGGTCCTGGATCCGGCTGATCACCTTCCGGGTGATCCAGATGAGGAGCAGGGCCAGCACTGGGGCGAAGATCAGGAGGACCGTCCCCCCCACCACATAGGCCAGGGCCAGCGCGATCCCTTCCGGGACGCCGAGGCCGGCCAGCCAACCCGAGAGCAGATCTGCCCAATACCCGCGCATGAAACCCCTCCAGCCGCTACTTGGTGCTACACATTACCTGGTGCGACACATGATGGCTACTACATGGCTACTACATCTTGGCTGTGTCTACTTGCCGGTGTGGCTCCAACGCTCAATTGCCCATTTACAGCCATTCACGACTTTTAGCCAAACGGAAGAGTGAGCATTCTCAGATGCGGACTCCGCTACCAATTCGTGAACTGCTGATCTATCTGCTCATTACTTCGTTGCTCATTACTTTTACTTGCCGAACTTTTGCTTGCTTTTGCTTGCTGAATCCCCGCGGCCCCTTCCGATGGGGGGCGGAGAGGTTCGGCGATGCCATCCTCCGGCGGCCCCATCGTGCCCTGGGCCCAGGGCCCTACTGCCACTCCAGGGCCCCCTTGCGCCAGTCGTACAACAGCCCCACCAACAGGAGCAGGATGAAGAAGATCGCCGCGCCCGCCCCCAGAGCGTTCACGTCCTTGTAGGCCAGGGCGATGGGGAACAGGAACACGGCCTCCACGTCGAAGACCACGAAGATGAGGGCGATCAGGTAGTACTGGGCCCGAAACTGGACCCAGGTGTCGCCGATGGTCTCCATGCCGCTCTCGTAGACCGCGTTCTTCACCGGGTCCGGGTGTCGGGGCCCCAACAGGTGCCCCATCATGATGGCCATCACCGGCACCACGAGCGCCATGGCCGTGAACAGGAGGATGAAGAGGTACTGCGAGAGCATGGTTCGCTCCACTCCTTTGCGGATGACAGACCCTTTGCGGGTGACAGACCCTTTACGGGTGACAGACCGGGTCGGCGTCGGCCCCTGCCGACGCGGAACGACCCGGATTGTGGGGAAAATTACAAACCGCCCGGATTATAGCACAACCCCTGCGCAGGGAAAAACCCCACCCTGCCACGAGCGCGCCTCCTACCTTATACCAAAGCTCCGAATTTCACAAACGGGCACCCGCTTCGGATCCCGGGGCTCTGGAGCCAGGGGGGCGGGCGGCTCCACCGCGTTCCCGGCAGGGCCTGGGGGCGCCCAACGCTTTTGACACGCACCCGGCATCGTGCTACAATGCGCCATGGTTCGTGTAAAATTGCACGAATGGGCATGCCTGTTGTCCTCATCTGACCCAGGAAAATCGACAGCCGTTCCGGATCGATGACGACCCACTGACCTGCGGCGGTGGGCATTTTTTCGGGTGCCAGGCCGTTCCATCGTCCCAGGCCCTGGGGGAGCAGCCGGTGTCGGATCGGGGCCGGCAAGGATATGCGGAGGAGTTGTGCCTGTGGCCGAGAGCTATCTCCCGCTTCTCATCCTGATCGTGTTGGCCCTGGGCTTCGGCGCGGTGGTGCTGGTCCTGCCCGCGCTCCTGGGGCCCCGGGAGATCAACAAGCAGAAGATGCAGCCCTACGAGTCGGGCATCATCCCCTTCACCAGCCCGCGGCGTCGCTTCCCCGTCAAGTACTACCTGGTGGCCATGCTCTTCCTGGTCTTCGACGTGGAGGTGATCTTCCTCTATCCCTGGGCTGCGGTGTTGCGGGATATGGGGGTCTTCGCCCTGGTGGCCATGGCGCCGTTCCTGTTGGTGCTGGTCCTGGGCTTTGTCTACGAGTTGAAGAAGGGCGCGCTGCACTGGCGGTGAGCCCTCTGGAGGCCGGCACAGGAGGTGGAGGATGGGCTTGGAAGAACGACTCCCTGAGGGCGTGATCACCACCACCTTGGAGAAGCTGGTCAACTGGGGGCGGGCCCACAGCACCTGGCCCCTCCTCTTCGGCCTGGCCTGCTGCGCCATCGAGATGATCGCCACGGGGACCGCCCGCCACGACATCGCCCGCTACGGCTCGGAGCTCTTCCGGGCCAGCCCTCGCCAGGCGGATCTCATGATCGTCTCCGGCCGGGTGAGCAACAAGATGGCCCCGGTGATCAAGCGGCTCTACGATCAGATGCAGGCCCCCAAGTGGGTGATCGCCATGGGGATCTGTGCCAGCGCGGGCGGCCCCTTCAACAACTACGCGATCATCCAAGGGGTGGACAAGATCATCCCGGTGGACGTCTACGTGCCCGGATGCCCGCCCCGGCCGGAGTCCCTGCTCTATGCCCTGGACAAGCTTCGGGAGAAGCAGGCCCGGGCCCGCCTGAAGGCCCAGGCGCCATCGTCGCCGCCGGCAGAGGAGATCCTGCCCCTGGGCGCGTAGGGCCCCGCCCTGTCCCCACGAGCTGCCAGCGCTGCCCCTACGGAGGGCCATATGCCTCTGGACGTCTCGCCGAAATTCCGACCCTACGAGGTCCTGCCCAGCCTGAACGTGCCCGGCATCCCCGCGGTGGCCCCCCTGCCCACCGGGGAGACCCAGGACACCCGGCGGATCCAGGAGCGCTTCGGCGACGACGTGCTGGCCGCCGGGCTCCATGTGGGCGCCCAGGTGGTCTACATCCGGCCCACCCGCCTGGTGGACCTGGCCCGCTTCCTGCGGACAGATCCCCGGCTGCGTTACGAGACCCTGGTGGATGTCACCGGGGTGGATCGCCTGGAGCTGCCGGTGCCCGAGGGCGAGGCCCGTTTCCACGGCGTCTACCAGTTCCGTTCCTACAGCCGCCGACAGCACCTGACGGTGGTGGCTCCCGCGGAGGGAGGAGACCGGCCCCGGCTTCCCAGCCTGACCTCGGTCTATCCGGGGGCCAACTGGCCCGAGCGGGAATGCCACGATCTGATGGGCATCCTCTTCGAGGGCCATCCAGACCTGCGGCGGATCCTCATGCCCGAGCACTGGCCCAACCACCCCCTGCAGAAGCAGATCCCCCGGGGGGGCGAGGAGGTCCCCTTCACCCTCACCTGGGAGGACCCGGAGTTCGAGACCCTGGGCAAGCAGATCCTGCCCGCGGAGAGCGTGCCCCCCAAGGTGCCACCGGGCATGGACTCCCGCCGCCACCTGATCATCAACATGGGGCCCCATCACCCCAGCACCCATGGGGTCCTCCGCCTGGTGGTGGAGCTGGACGGCGAGGACATCGTCCGGGTGGATCCCGACCTGGGCTACCTCCACTCGGGCTTCGAGAAGACCGCGGAGTCCGTCCGTTACAAGGACTTCGTCTACTACACGGACCGGATGGACTACCTCTCCGGCATGACGAACAACTTCGGCTACGTGTTGGCCGTGGAGAGACTCCTGGGGCTGGAGGTACCCCAGCGGGCCCAGGTCATCCGGGTGATCATGGCCGAGCTCCAGCGGCTGGCGGCCCACCTCTTCTGGCTCTCCACCCACGTGTTGGACGTCTCGGGGACGGGCATGAGCCTGCTCATGTACGCGACCCGGGACCGGGAACGGATCCTGGACCTGTTCGAGATGGCCTGCGGGGCCCGGCTGACCGTGGGCTACTTCCGCATCGGCGGCGTGTCCCACGACCTGCCGCCCGCCTTCCGGGACAACCTGGAGCTCTTCCTCCAGGTCATGCCCCAGAAGATCGACGACTACGAGCGCATGCTCACCCTGGGCCCGGTCTGGGAGGAGCGCCTGCAGGGGATCGGCGTCATCACCCGGGAGGAGGCCCTGGACATGGGCCTCACCGGGCCCATGCTCCGGGGCAGTGGTGTGGACTGGGACCTGCGCCGGGACATGCCCTACAGCGGGTATGAGAACTACGACTTCCAGGTCCCGGTGGAGACGGCCGGCGACTGCTACGCCCGTTACCGGGTGCGGATGGAGGAGATGCGCCAGAGCCTGCGGATCCTGCGCCAGGCTCTGGACAACCTGCCCGATGGCCCCTACCTGGCGGACGATCGGAAGGTGACGCCGCCGCCCCGGGCCGAGCTGGACCTGAGCATGGAGGCCCTCATCCACCACTTCAAGCTCATGACCGAGGGCTTCCACGTGCCGCCGGGCTTCACCTACCAGGCCATCGAGTCCAACAAGGGGGAGCTGGGCTTCTTCGTCTACAGCGACGGCTCGGCCCGCCCCTATCGCCTGCACATCCGGGGCCCGAGTTTCAACAACCTCTACGCCATCGACCACATGAGCCGAGGCCACATGATCGCGGACGTGATCACCAACATCGGCTCCATCGACATCGTTCTCGGCGAGGTGGACCGCTGAGGCACGGGCCCGGGTGCCCAGAGCCGCCCACTCGACGATCGACAGAGGATGCCAGCCACCATGGCCAACCGTCCGTCTGCCCCATCCGACCCTCCTGAACCCTGGATCACGCCGGAGATGCGCGCGGAGATCGACGCCTGGATCCGGCTCTACCCCGAGGGCCGCCAGCGCTCCGCCATCCTCCCCGCGCTCTACATCATCCAGCGCCATTACGGGTACTGCCCTCCCCAGGCCCAGGCCGAGTTGGCCGAGATCCTGGACCTGACCCCGGCCGAGGTGGGGGAGGTGGTCACCTTCTACACCATGCTCCACCAGGAGCCCCCTGGGGAGTACCACATCCAGGTGTGCACCAACGTGCCCTGCATGGTGCGGGGCGCCAGCCGCTGCGTGGAGCGCCTGAAGGAGCGCCTGGGCGTGGAGGAGGGCCAGACCACCCCGGATGGTCGGTTCACCCTGGACCACGCGGAGTGCCTGGGCTCCTGCGCCACCGCGCCCATGGCCATGGTCACCGAGCGCTCCACAGGACGGATCCGCTATTTCGAGGAGCTGGATTCGCCCGAGGACGTGGACCGTTTCCTGGATCTCCTGGCCGCGGGCCGGGGCTTCACCCACCTGGAACGCTGGACCCCCGACGGCGATCCAGACCACACCGGTCGGCCCGCGGGCCCCTACCGGAACGGGGGCATGGAGCCCCGTTTCCTCCTGGCCCGGGTGAACCTGCCGGACAGCCATCGGCTGGCGCGCTACGAGGCCGACGGCGGCTACGCGACGGCCCGACGGGTGCTCCAGGAGATGACCCCCGCACAGGTGGTCGACCAGGTCAAGGCCAGCGGCATCCGCGGACGGGGCGGCGCGGGCTTTCCCACAGGCGTGAAGTGGGGCTTCATCCCCAAGGATGTCTACCCCCGGTACCTGGTGGTCAACGCGGACGAGGGCGAGCCCGGCACCTTCAAGGACCGGATCCTCATGGAGTACGATCCCCACCAGCTCATCGAGGGGATCATCATCAGCGCGTACGCGATCCAGGCGGAACAGGCCTTCATCTACATCCGGGGAGAGTACTACTTCGCGTACGAACGGCTGGTCCAGGCCGTCCAGGAGGCCCGGGAAAAGGGGTACCTGGGCCAGGGCCTCTTCGGCACCGACGTGGACCTGGAGATCGTGGTCCACCGGGGCGCGGGCTCCTACGAATGTGGCGAGGAGACCGCGCTCCTCTCCAGCCTGGAGGGCTACCGGGGCCAACCCCGGCTGAAACCCCCCTTCCCCGCGGTGGAGGGCCTCTACGGCAAGCCCACCATCGTGAACAACGTGGAGTCCATCGCCAACGTGACCCACGTCATGCGCCACGGCGTGGACTGGTACCGCCAGTTCGGGACCGAGCAGAGCCCGGGCATGCGCATCTTCTGCCTGAGCGGGAACGTGAAGCGTCCGGGGGTCTACGAGCTGCCCCACGGCGTGCCCCTGCGCGAGCTGATCGAGAGCTATGGCGGCGGCCTCCAACAGGAGGGCACCGCCATCAAGGCCGTGGTGCCCGGGGGGCTCTCCATGAAGCTGTTGACCCCAGACCAGTTGGACACTCCCCTGGACTTCGAGAGCGTCCAGGCGGCGGGTTCCTTGCTGGGCTCTGCGGGGGTCATCGTGGTGGACGACCGCCACTCCATGGTGGAGGTGGCCCGGCGCACCATCCACTTCTACCGCCACGAGAGCTGTGGCAAGTGCACCCCCTGCCGAGAGGGCACCGCGTGGCTGGCGAAGATCCTGGACCGCATCGCGGCCGGCCAGGGCCGCACCCAGGATCTGGAGCTCATGGCGTGGATCGCGGCCAATGTCACCGGCAAGAGCTTCTGCCCGTTCGGCGACGCGGCCGTGTGGGGGCTGCAGAGCAACCTGGCCAAGTACCGAGACGAGTTCATCCGCTGGATCCAGGAGACCAACCCGGCGGCAGAGGGGCCCGGGATCCCCATTCGGCCCATCTACCGCCCAGACGTCCACCAGGGCAGCGGGCTCCAGGAGGTGCAGTTCGAGCCCCGAGGCGAGCCCATCCTGCTACACGACCAGGTCATCGATCTCCTGGAGGAGTAGACCGGTTCCACAGGCCCACGGCAAAGGGGCCCAGGTCGCCTTGCGCCCAAGCGGCCCATCCCCACGAGGATGCATCCATGGCTGAACCCATCACCCTGACCATCGACGACAGACAGGTCACCGTGCCGGCCGGCACCCTGTTGGTGGACGCGGCCGCGGCCGTCCAGATCGAGATCCCCATCTTCTGTTCCCACCCCAAGCTGGACCCGGTGGGCTGCTGTCGGATGTGCATGGTGGAGGTGGAGACCCCTCGGGGGCCCCGGCTGATGACCGCCTGCACCACCCCGGTGGCCCAGGGCATGGTGGTCCACACGAACACAGAGTCGGTGCGCTCGGTCCAGGAGGCCAACCTGGCCTTCATCCTGGCCAACCACCCCCTGGACTGCCCCATCTGCGACAAGGGAGGGGAGTGTCCTCTCCAGGACCAGACCCTGCGCTTCGGCCCAGGGGTCAGCCATCTGGTGGAGCCCAAACGGCTGGCCAAGAAGCACTACCTCATCTCCGAGACCATCGTGCTGGACCAGGAGCGCTGCATCCTCTGCTGGCGCTGCATCCGCTACCTGGAGGAATGGGAGGACAAGCCCCAGCTCGGCCTCTTCCAGCGGGGCAACGACACCGTCATCGACACCTTTCCCGGCCAGCCGGTGGACGCGAAGACCAGCGGCAACATCATCGACATCTGCCCTGTGGGCGCGCTGACCAGCCGGGTGGCCCGGTTCGACTTCCGCCCCTGGCAGGTGACCCGGACACCCAGCATCTGCGTCCACTGCTCTGTGGGCTGCAACCTGCGGCTGGACAGCCGCACCCACACCCTGCGGCGCATCGTCGGCCGGGAGAACATGGCGGTCAACGACCAGTGGATCTGTGACAAGGGGCGTTTCGCCTACGCCTGGGTCAACAGCCCGGAACGGCTCCGGTACCCCCTCCTGCGCCGGGACGGCAGGCTGGTGCCCGTCCAGTGGCGGGAGGCCCTGGAGTACGTGGCGGAGCGGCTCCACACCCTGCGGGAGGAGCACGGGCCGGATGCCATCGGCTTCATCGGCAGCGCCAAGCTCTCCAACGAGGCCGCCTACACGCTCCAGCGCTTTGCCCGCCAGATGATCGGCACCAACAACGTGGACCACCGGGACGGCGGCGACGTGGCCGCGTGGCCTGTGGGCATCCCCGCCCTGGCCCACCTGATGAAGCCCCAGTACGGCCCGGATCCCCAGGTGGACACGGTCTTTCTCCTGGGCGTGGACCCCAGCGAGGAGCTGCCCATCCTGGACCTACACCTGAAGCGATCGGTCCGCCGGGCCGGCATGCGACTGGTCCTGGCCCATCCGCGGCGGATCGAGCTGACCCGCTACCGCGGCCCCTATCTCGGCTACAGGCCCGGCACCGAGGTGGCCCTGCTCAACGGCCTGGTGAAGGCGGTGCTGGAGTCCGATGCCGAGCTCCCCGGGGAGGCCCGGGAACGGGCCGAGGAGCTGGCCCAGTGGGTGGCCCCCGTGGACGATGCCCTGCTCCAAGAGCTGTGCGGCGTGGACCCGGATACGGTGCGGGAGGCCGGGCACCTCCTGGCCCGCAGCAGACAGGCCCTGATCGTCTACGGGCCTCTGGCCGCTCGAGGGCCTCAGGGACCAGCGGTGCGGCAGGCCCTGGTGAACCTGGCCGCGGTCACCGGCCACTTCGAGCGCCTGGCCTACGTGGGCCTGGAGGCCAACAGCCAGGGGGTCCGGGACGTGGGGCTCCTGCCCCATCGGCTGCCCGGCCATCTCCCCCTGGACCAGACCGATGGGGTTCGCCGGCTGGAGGAACTGTGGGGCGCAGCCATCCCCACCGCTCCAGGCCTCACCTACAGCCAGATGTTGGCCGCGGCCGGGGACACCCTCAAGGCCCTCTACATCGTGGGGGCCGATCCGGCCAGCGAACGGCCGGCCTGGGCAGAGAACCTGGAAAAGCTGGACCTGCTGGTGGTCCACGAGCTGGTGGAGACCGCAACGGTGGAGCGGGCCCACGTGGTCTTCCCCGCGCTGGGTTGGGCCGAACACGACGGCACCTTCACCAACCTGGAGGGGCGGGTCCAACGGGCCCCCAAGGCCGTCACGAACCCCCACACCCGAGCGGCGCCGGACTGGATGATCCTGGACCATCTGGCCAGCCACATGGATGTGGACTGGCCCTACGCGGATGTCCGGGCCATCACCGGGGAGATCGCCCAGGTCGTGCCCTCCTACCGGGGGCTCACCTGGGACGCCCTGGGCGACCAGGGCGTCCAGGGCGATGTGGACGCGGCCCGCCCCCGGCCGAAGCTGGCCCCTGCAACGCAGCCGCCCCTGGACCCGGAGCCGGGACATCCCCTGGTTCTGGTCACGGGCACGGTGCTCTACGATGGCGGCAACCTGGTGGGGCGCACGCCCCAGATGCGCGCGGTGGCCTTCCCGACAGGGGCCGGCCTCCACCCCGAGGACGCGGCGACCCTGGACGTGGCCCCGGGGGACCGGGTCCGGGTGGTCAGCCCCCACGGCAGCCTGGAGCTGCCCGTGCACGTGGACGATCGGGTCCGCCCAGGCACGGTGTGGATCCCCGAGGGCCTGGCCGACGCGCCGGTGGGCGCGTTGTTGGACGGCATCTACCCGGTCCCGGTGCGGGTGGAGCCGGGGAAGAGCGGAGAATGAAGCGATGATGGTGAAGGCGTGTATGGACGGTGCCGTGCGACGGCGTCCGACTGCATCCACCGAGGCAGACCTCCCAATGGATTGGCGGATATGGATTGGTTGAACCTCCTCGTCTACCCGGCCGTCCGCGTGCTGGTGCTCTTCTTCGTGTTGCTCACCGGGTTCGCCTATCTGACCTGGTACGAGCGGAAGCTGCTGGCCCGTTTCCAGGTCCGCTATGGGCCCAACCGGGCGGGCCGGTTCGGCCTGCTCCAGCCCCTGGCCGATGCCATCAAGGCCCTCTTCAAGGAGGAGATCGTCCCCGACCACGTGGACCGGCCGGTCTACCTCCTGGCCCCGGCCCTGGCCATCGTGCCCGCGCTGATCATCTGGGCGGTGATCCCCGTGGCCAAGGACTTCCCCGCGGTGGCCGACGTGCCCATCGGGATCCTGTGGATCCTGGCCGTGGCCGGGATCGAGGGCTACGGTGTCATCCTGGCCGGCTGGAGCAGCAACAACAACTACTCCCTGCTGGGGGCCCTGCGCTCCTCCGCGCAGATGATCTCCTACGAGCTGCCCCTGGGGATCTTCCTGGTCAGCATCCTGGTGTTGGCCGGGACCTTCAGCCTGGTGGAGCTGGTGGAGATGTCCCGCCCCTGGTGGGAATGGCTCTGGCTCTGGCTGGTCTTTCCCCTCTTCTTCATCTGCATCCTGGCGGAGACCAATCGCAGCCCCTTCGACCTGCCCGAGACGGAGAACGAGCTGGTGGCCGGTTTCCAGACGGAGTACGGCGGCATGAAGTTCGCCCTCTTCTTCATGGCCGAGTACATCAACATGATCACCACCAGCGCCATCATGGCCACCCTCTTCTTTGGGGGGTGGAAGGGGCCCTTCGCGGACCAGTACGTGTGGCTGGGGCCCGTCTACCTCTTCATCAAGGTGGTGGCCCTGCTCTTCCTGTTCATCTGGGTGCGGGCCAGCGTGAGCCGGCCCCGCTGGGATCAGCTCATGCGTTTCTCCTGGCAGTTCCTGCTGCCCGTGAGCCTGATGCACCTGATGGGATCCGCGGTGTTCACGGTGTTTCTCAAGTAGGGGCATCGCAGGCGTGAAGCCCGACGCCAGGGACCCGGGGCCGCCTCGGGCGCCCGCTCCAGGTCCTCCGGCGCGTCTCGACCGAGGAACCTTCAGCCATGGCTATCAAGGACTACCTGAAAGACGCCATCGAGATCGGCAAGGCCATGGGGGTCACCCTGAAGCACCTGGCCCAGCCTCCCGTGACCGTGGAATACCCCTTCGAGCCGGTCCCGGTCTACCCCCGGTTCCGGGGGCGCCACGAGCTGCGCCGCTACGACAACGGCCTGGAGCGGTGCATCGGCTGCATGTTGTGCGAGGCGGCCTGCCCGACCGGGGCCATCTACGTGGAGGCCGCGGAGAACGATCCCGAGGATCCGGTGTCGCCCGGAGAGCGGTACGCGAAGGTCTACGAGATCAACCTCCTGCGCTGCATCTTCTGCGGGGACTGCGAGGCCGCCTGTCCCACGGAGGCCATTGTCCTGGGCCACGACTTCGCCATGGCCAACTACCACCGCCGGGACTTCATCCTGACCAAGGAGGAGCTGCTCAACCCGCCGGAGCCGAACGTGATCATCCGTCCGGAGTAACGCGCCATGTCCCTTTCCGTGCTCTTCTTCGTGCTGGTGGCCGGGGTCAGCCTGGCCGCCGCAGTGGGGGTGGTGGTCAGCCGCCAGCCGGTCCACAGCGCCCTCTTCCTGCTGACCAACTTCGCCATGTTGGCGGTGCTCTACGTGACCCTGGCCGCGCAGTTCCTGGCCGCGGTCCAGGTGATCGTCTACGCGGGGGGCATCGTGGTGTTGATCCTCTTCGTCATCATGCTCATCGGCGGCGACACGAACGACTTCGTCGCGCCCCAGCGTTCCTGGACCCGAGTGACCGCCCTGGGGTTGGGGATCCTGCTCCTGGCCGGGCTCCTCTACAGCTTTGCCCAGCGGCTGCAGCCCCTGCCCCCGAATCCGGAGGACCTGGTCCAGGGAGGGGTGCCCCAGGCCGTGGGCACGGCCCTCTTCACCAGGTTCATCCTGCCCTTCGAGGTGGTGGCCTTCCTGCTCCTGGTCGCGCTGATCGGCGCCCTGATCCTGGGGCGTCCCCCCACGTCGGACGACCCAGAGGCTGCGTTGCTCCAGCAGGACAGCACCGGGAGGTGACGGACTGTGGTTCCCACCAGCTACTATCTCATCCTCAGCGGCGTCATCTTCGCCATCGGCGCGGTGGGGGTATTGGTACGTCGCAACGCGCTGATCATCTTCATGTGCGTGGAGATGATGCTCAACAGCGTGAACCTGACCCTGGTCGCCCTCAGCCGGCAATGGGGCAACCTGGACGGCCAGGTCTTCGTCTTCATGGTCATGGCCGTGGCCGCCGCGGAGGTGGCCGTGGGCCTGGCCCTCCTGATCGCCAACACCCGGCACCAGGAGAGCATCAACATCGACGAGATCCACCTGTTGAAGTGGTGACACCCTGAAGGGGAACGCAGCGACATGCTCGACTATGCCTGGCTGGTCCTGGCCTTTCCGGCTGCCGGGGCTCTGCTCAACACCTTCCTCGGCGGTTCCCTGGGCCGGCGTGCCGTGGGCTGGCTCGCCTCCGGCGCGGTGGCCCTGGCCTTCCTGGCCTCCCTGGGGCTGTTCGCCCAGCTCATGGGCCTGCCCGGCCATGAGCGGTCCGTCACCGTACACCTGTGGGACTGGATCCGGGTGGGCACCTTCCAGGTGCCCGCGGCTCTGCTGGTCGACCCCCTGAGCGTCACCATGGCCCTGGTGGTCACCGGGGTGGGCACGCTGATCCACGTCTACTCCGTGGGCTACATGGCCGAGGAGCCCCGCTACCAGCGCTACTTCGTCTACCTGAACTTCTTCGTCCTGGCCATGTTGGTCCTGGTGCTCAGCGACAACTTCCTGGGCATGTACGTGGGCTGGGAGGGGGTGGGCCTGGCCTCCTACCTCCTCATCGGCTTCTGGTTCGACCGCCGGGACGCGTCCTACGGCTACTACGCGGATGCGGGCAAGAAGGCCTTCCTGGTGAACCGGGTGGGCGATTTCGGCATGGCCCTGGCCATCATGATCCTGTGGACGGGCCTGGGCAGCGTGACCTTCCTGGAGGTCTTCGCGGGGGTGGAGAAGCTGGCCGCGGGCACCTTGACCCTGGCCTCTCTGCTCCTCCTGTTGGCCGCCACGGGCAAGAGCGCGCAGATCCCGCTCTATGTGTGGCTTCCGGACGCCATGGCCGGCCCCACCCCGGTCTCGGCCCTGATCCACGCGGCCACCATGGTCACCGCGGGCATCTACATGATCGCCCGGACCTATCCCCTGTGGGAGGCCGCGCCGGCCGCGTCCGCGGTGGCGGCCTGGGTCGGCGGCCTCACCGCCCTCCTGGCCGCCACCATGGCCCTGGTCCAGGTGGATCTGAAGAAGATCCTGGCCTATTCCACCATCTCCCAGCTCGGCTACATGATGCTGGGCGTGGGGGTGGGGGCCTACGCGTTCGCCATCTTCCACCTGATCACCCACGCCTTCTTCAAGGCCCTCCTCTTCCTGGCCGCGGGCAATGTGATGCACGGCCTCCACGGCGAGCTGGACATCCGCAGGATGGGCAACCTGCGGGCCCGGATGCCCCAGACCGCCCGGCTCTTCACCGTGGGCGCGCTGGCTCTGGCCGGCTTCCCCCTGACCTCCGGCTTCTTCTCCAAGGACAGCATCCTGTTCGCGGCCTTCGAGCGGAGCCCGGCCCTCTACGGCCTGGGCCTCTTCACCGCGCTCCTCACCGCGTTCTACAGCTTCCGGGCCGTCTTCCTGGCTTTCTGGGGCCGGGAACGGGACCCGGACCTGTTCGCCCGGGCCCACGAGAGCCCGGCCATCATGCGTGGGCCGCTCTGGATCCTGGCCGGGCTGGCCCTGGCAGGGGGGGGGCTCAACCTGCCCCGGGTGCTTCCCCTGTTGGAGCACTGGCTGGAGCCCGCGGTAGGGGCCCTGGAGATCCACGCGGGGCTGGGATTGGAGATGACCCTGATGGCCGTGGGGGGCCTTGTGGCCCTGGCCGGGATCTACCTGGCCCATGCCCGGTATGTGCAGGAGGCGGCCTGGGCCCAGGGACTGGCCCAAGGTCTGGCCCCTCTGCGCCCCCTGCTGGAACGCGGCTGGTATGTGGAGGACCTCTACCGGGCCGCCGTGGTGGAACCCCTGTGGGCCCTGGCCCGCTTCAGCGCCCAGGTGGTGGACCGGGGCATCATCGACGGCACGGTGAACCTGGTGGGCCAGCTCCACCTGTTGGCCAGCGACGGCCTCCGGCGCCTGCAGAACGGCCTGATCCCCACCTACGCGCTGAGCCTCTTCGTGGGCGTGGTGGTGGCGGTGCTCTACTTCGTGTTCGGCTAGGTCTTCGTGTTCGGCTAGGTCCTGTGCTCGGCTAGGTCCTGTGCTCGATAGGACCGAGCTGCTCAAGCCCTTGGAACGGCTCAAACCCGTGGAAACGGATACACCATGAGCT
>JALSIX010000046.1 GCA_026989655.1 Caldilineaceae bacterium | reverse complement strand
CCGGGCATGCGTTGGTCGCGCTCGGGTGCCCAGCACATGGTGGCCCTGCGTGCCGCGGTCCTCAGCCAACGGTTTGACCCGATCTGGAACGCAGCTGTCAACTCGCCCCCATTTTAGAATACACCCCAAACCGATCCGGACTTGACAGCCATGACGCGGTGTGTTATATTGGGAACAGGTATAACGCAATGCGTCATGTGCCGGATGGAGAGCCAGGAGGTGCGAACCATGGAGGTCAAGCTGAAGGTGCGCAACGTGGACCTGCGGGAGACCCAGGAACGGTTGAGCGACAACGTGAAGCAGGTACGGGAGACCACCCGAAAGGCCCTGTTGGCCTACGCCGGCCTGTGGGCCATGGCCATCGAGGAGGCCCAGGGCATCCTGGAGCGGAGCCGCAAGCTGGTGGCAGAGGCCGAGAAGCGGGGCGAGGCCCTGGAGCGGGAGGCGGAGAAGGAGCTGAGGCAGACCCGCAGCCAGCTGGAGCAGCGCCTGCGCAGGCCCCTGAGCCAGGTGGAACAGCGGGTGGAGAAGGTCCGCCAGCGGGTGACCAGGCGCCTGGAGCGGACCGAGGGCGTGGCCGAGAAGGAGCTGGAACAGCACGTGGAGCGGATCCTGGAGCGGCTGGGCATCCCCAGCCGAGAGCGGATCGTGAAGCTCAGCCAGGAGATCGAGGAGCTCAACCGGAAGCTGGACGCCATGCTGGCCGCCCGGGCCGAGACCGTCCGAGAGCCCTTTCCCGGCTACGATGCGATGACGGTGAAGGAGATCGTGGCCCGGCTGCCAGAGCTGGACGAGGAGCAGCTCCGGGCCGTGCGGACCTACGAAGCCCTGCACCAGAACCGGGTCACGGTGCTCCGGGCCGTGGACCACGAGCTGGCAGGCCGCCAGGAACCGGAGAAGGCCCAAGCGGCCTAGACCGCGCGACCTGGATGGACGTTCCCCCGAAGGCCGGATCGGGATCTCCGATCCGGCCTTTCCATCCCCGCGGCCAGAGTTCCCTTGAGCCGGGCCCGGGCCAACCGGGAATCCCAGGGGCGGTGGCCATCCCTGCGGTGGCCCAGGGGCTTTCCCGGGGGCCGTTCTCCTCGATACTCGACACAGGTGTGAGAACGCACTGGCCTGGGCTCGGTGGCCCAGGCCAGCTTCCATCGGTGGGTTCTCGAGAGGAGAGGGGGGTCAGGACTCCTTGATGGCCTCCAGGGTACGACGGATGATCTCGTCCTGGAGGTCTCGGGTACCCCGTTTGCGCTTCTTGCGCCGTCTCTTCCGGCTTTCGAACTTGACGCCCTCGGCCTCCATGGCCCGCTTGAGGGCCAACTCGATGGGCGAGAGGACCGGCTCGTCCTCCTCCAGGGTGGCCGCGGCCTCTGGGGCCTCCTCCTCTGGGCTCTCGGGCTCCTCTTCCTCCCGCAGCCCCTTCAGGCTCACGTCGATACGGCGCCGACGCTTGTTCAGGCCGACGATCCGCACCTGCAGAGTCTCGCCCATCTGGACCACGTCCTCGGGTCGGTGGACATAGCCGCTGCTCATCTCCCGCACGTGGAGCAGCGCGTTGGTGCCCACACCGATGTCCACGAAGGCACCGTAGGGCATGATCTTCACCACCGTCCCCTCCACGATCTGGCCCTCCTCCAGGTCCCGGATGGTCTTGGTGTCGGGCGAGATCATGGTCAGGCTGATGCGGTTCCGCTCCCGGTCCAGCTTCTTGATCCAGACCGTGACCTCCTGGCCCTCCTGGACCACCTCGGCGGGGTTGCGCACTCGGTTCACCGAGAGCTCGGACACGTGGATCAGGCCGTCCCGGCCGGCACCGATGTCCACGAAGACCCCGAAGTCGGTGATCCGTTTGACCACCCCGCGACGCTCCTGGCCTACCTTGAGGCGGACCACCTTCTTGCCGCTGGGGGACCTCTGCGGGGACGGGGCCTCTGGGGCCGAGATCGTCTCCTGGGTGCCGGGCTCCACCGAGGCCTCGGCCTGCGATGCCCCGGGAGAGACGCCGCCATCGGCCACGTCCGGGCCTGCCGTCTCGGAGACAGCCCCCGAGAGTTCGGTGGCCGTCTCCGCTGGGCGCTGGGTTTCCTGGACTTCCGACATGGTGGATGCTCCTCTCGAGAACGACAGCGGTCGGGGTTCGAAGACGTTGCCGGTCATTATACGTTATCCACCGGTCCACCGCAAATGAGAAACTTCACAACTTCATGGCCCCGGATCCAGGGCCCTGGATCCACGGCTCTGGGCTGGGGGGCAAGCTTCCGGCCTAGATGTGCAGGCGGCGCCACCAGCGTAGGGCCTCCTCCTGGGCGGCCTCCCGGACGGTTCGGGGCCCGTACCGGGAGCGGCTCACGCTCTCGGCCAGGGCCTCCACCGCCTCTGTCCGTTGACGCTGGACCTCAGGCGGTCGGGGGGAGTGGACCCGCAGCCATCCCACCAGCGCGGCCGCGTACTCCAGCTCCGTCTCCTGGGGTCGATGGGGACGTCCCATCCGACGTCCCCAGGCCACCAACGCCTCCCACGGGTCCCGGGGCGGACGGCTCCGCCACCAACGCCACACCCCCCAGAACACCAGGGCCAGGGGGAACAGCCACGCCCACGGCTGCCAGCTTCCCCGGGACTCTGTAGCCATCTCCATGGAAGCGGCAGGCTCCGGCCCCTCGGGAGGCTCGGCAGCAGCCGGCACGCGAGCCAGCTCGGCAAGGTCCAGGGCGGGACGCCCCGCGGTCGGCTCGAAGGGGATCCAGCCCAGGTCCGGCAGATAGACCTCGGGCCAGGAGTGGGCCTCGGCCTCGGTCACCACCCATTCCTGGGTCTCGGGTTCCCAGCGCATGGGGATGTAGCCCGTGGCCAGCCGGGCCGGGAGTCCATTCAGCCGGGCCAGGACCACGAACGCGGTGGCATAGTAGTCGCAGTAGCCCCGGCGAAGGTCGAAGAGGAAGTAGTCCGTCACCTCCACATCCCCGGGGGGCTCGGGCACGTCCAGGTCGTAGGGAATGGTGCGCAGGTAGGCCTCCAGGGCCCGGGCCTGGGCCACCGGGGTGGCCAGACCCTGGGTCAGGCGCCGGGCCAACTCCCGGGTCCGCGGGGTGATCCGCTCGGGGAGCTCCAGGTAGGGCGCGTACTCCGGCGGCAGCGGCCGCTCTGGCCCCCAGCCCGGCCAGGCCAACAGGGTCGCCTCGTCCACCGCGGGAACCTGGCTCTCCACCACGTAGCGGACCACCGGCCCCTGGGCAGCCCACAGGGCCACCAGATCGCCTGTGGCGGACTGCACCAGGGCCTGGTAGTCCACCCGGGCCATGACGGGCTCGCCCGCGGCGAAGAGGAGCTCGGTGGGAACGGCCATCTGCACCCACTGGACCACAGTCCGCCGGCCCTGGCCCGGGACTCTGGCCCAGGGCTCGTCCGCGGGGACGGAGATCCGCTCCAACGCCCGGGGATTGCTCCAACCGCGACCGTTGTAGACGGAGAAGGTGGCCTTGCGCAGGTAGATCCGAGGAGGCGGTCCCTCGTAGTCCAGGATCCGTTGGTTGGTCCGGACCCGCATGACCTCTATCCGGGAGAGCTCTGGGCCCGAGCCGAGCAGGAAACGGTTGGGAAGCCCCCCGCCGATCCGGGCAAAGCGGTCCCCGCCGGGCCGTTCCAGGTCCGGGAAGAGACGCTCGCCCAGGGCATCCACGGGCTCGTAGACCGGGGCCAGGGTCCGGTAGGCCCGCCAGGCCAGGGCCTCCACCCGGACGGACGGCGTGAGACCGGCCAGGAAGAGCAGCAGCCCGGCCGCCACTGTGCCGTAGAGGATCCGTTCCACCCCGATGGCCGGATTGAAGTCCACCTGGCGTCGCCGCCAGCCGGCCTCCAGGTTCTGCTGGTCCATCCACAGGTGGAGGGCCACGGCCAGCAGGAGGGCCACGGCCAGGAACCAGCGCTCCGGGCGTCCATAGACCAGGACCCCCACCAGAGACCACAGGGCCGGGGCCCCGATCCACAGCCCCTGGCGGGTACGCCAGGCCAACCACGCGGTGAACCCGGCCACCAGCCACAGCCCCCCGGCCAACCACAGGGCAAAGACCAGGTCGTCCTGGCGGGCACCGCCGGCCAGGACCCCGGCCCACCAGTCTCGCACGCGCCCGGCCAGGTGGAGCCAGGCGGCAGCCACATCCGGCCCCACCTCGGCCCAGAGCCCGTCCCCGCGGCGGAGGAGCCGCCACACCCGCAACGGCGGGGGCATCCAGTGGACGGTCACCTGCCCCAGGACGAGGGCCCCCGCGGTGCCCCACAGGGCCAGCAGGGACACCCGGGCCCCGGCCCGAAGCCATCCGGGCCAGGGCCGCCCCCGCTCCTCCAGAAGAGCGCCCCCCCACCAGGCCAGGGCCAATCCCCCGAGCGGCACCCATTCCAGGGAGACCCCCAGCCGCTCCAGGGGAACCCAGCCGGCATCCTGGATGGCCCGAACCAGGAGAAGTTGGAGCGCGAGCGCGGCCAGAAAAGGCGGCCAGCCAAGGGGCGGCCGCAGGAGCCGGACCAGCCACCCCATGAGGCGCCAGAGAGGATGAGGGCCATGGACCTCGACAGGGGGGACAGCGGCCATCACCCCACCTCCTCCTCCACCTCGTAGACCACCGCGCCGCCGGTGGGCGTGGTCCGAACCACCCGACGGCGTCGTCGATAGGTGAGGGCCGGCCGCAGCTCCGTGCCGGCCGGAAGGACCTGGGTCGGGATCTCCTGGCGGGCCAGGAGATCCTGCAGCCCGGCCTGGGCATCTCGGTCCTCGGGTGTCTGGTCCGAAATCCCAGGAGCCACCAGGCGAGCGCTCACCTGAACACCGCTACGCCGCAGGTGGAGAAGCTCGGGAAGCCAGGTGGGCGGAGCCTGGGCGTGGACCACACCGATCCAGACCAGGGTATGCCCTCGGGCCAGGATGTCCCGATGCCGCCGCAGGAGCCGGGCCCCGTCCACCGGGCCGGGCTGGACCGGGGCCAGGGCCGCCAGGATCTGCCACAGGGCACCCGGGCCGGCCTGGGGCGGCAGGAGCAAGGTGTGCAGGGAGCCGTCGCCGGAGGCGTCCAGGGTGTTCTCCCGGCCGACGGCCAGGAGACCCACGGCCCGGGGCTCCCTTCCCTGGAGCAGCTCCGCGGCCAGGCTGGCTGCGAGGACGATGGCGAACTCCAAGGTGCTCTGGGGCCCCTGTCCTCGGTGGACCTGGGCATCCAGGTCGAGGGCGAGCCAGATCTCGCCGCTGGGCTCCTCCTCCACCTCCACCACCATCAGGTCGCCCCGGTGGGCCGTGGCCCGCCAGTGGACGTGGCGCAGGCTGTCGCCGGGAAGATAGGTGCGGACCGAGGCCGCCCGCTCGCTGCCGTGGAGGGGGCGTCGACGGCGATCCCTGCCATGGCCGCTGCCCCGGGGGAGGGCCAGGGTGGGCAACTGCGCGACCCGAGGATAGACCAGCAACACCTGGCTGTCATGGTGCTGGATCTGGACCCGGAAGAGGCCCAGGGGATCGCCGGTCAGAAGCCGGTGGGGCCCCAGGCGGAAGAGACCGCGCTGGCTGCAGTGGGCCTGGCTCCGCCAACTGTACTCCCCGTGGGCACTGCAGCTCACCACCTGGGAAGGGCGATAGCCAGGCAGGTGGGATCGGTCGTCCAGCTCCACCCACAGGGCAGGCACCGGCGCCCGATTTCGCAGCCAGAAGTGCTCCTCCAGCGCATCCCCCACCACCAGGATGGTGCCCCGCCGGCGGCGCGCCAGCTCCAATCCCTGGGCCAGGGCCCGGGCCCAGAGGTAGGCCAGGCCGTAGAGCCCCGCCAGGGCCACCAACAGGGTCATCCACACGGGGCTGGGGGTGAGGACCTGGACCAGGAGCAACCAGGGAAGGAAGGGCAGGGGCCAGGCCACCTCCAACCGGACCGTTCGCTCGGCCGGAAGGCCCCGGTTGAGCAGACGATGGAGCCCCCGCGCGGGGTGCAGCAGACCCCGCAAAACGGTGAATCGACGGAACGCGGTCATGGCCCCATTGTAGACCAGGGCGGCAGGAGCGTCCAGTCACGGTGGGGGGAGAGGGATGGGAGGCAGGCCTCGATCTTTGTCCCAACTGGTGCTATACTCTCCCCTGCAGAGCCGTGTACCCATCCATGGAGGTCCACTTCTCTCTTCGCGGATCGCCTGCCGATGTTCTGGGACATCCTCGCCTACGCAGCCCTGGCGGGCCTGGTCATCCTGCTGGTGCTGGCCATCCTGGAGCCGGGCCCGCTGGCCGAGCGCCGGCCGAAACGGTCTCGGGGCCGTCCTTCTCCTCCGTCCTCGGAGGATCCAGAGGAGGACAGTCCCCACCGGGGGGTGCCATGAAACCCGGGGATCCCCCGGCTCCCTGGGGATGGGCCGGGGAGGTGTGCGTCCGGCCGGAAGCGCTCCCTGGCGAGCTGGCGTTGCGCCTGCCGTTCGCCCCCCGCTGGCGGGCGGAACAGATCGCCGGCTGTTTCGTGCTGGTCCGCTGCAGCGTGGAGAGTACCGCCACGCGCACGCTGGACTGGGGCCTTTACCGACGGCGTGCTCTGGCCGTCACCGGGGTGCACGCGGATGCCGAGGGCACCGAGCTGCGGCTGTGGCTCCCCCAGGACCCGGATCCGGGGCATGGTTGGCTGGCGCGGGTCGCGCCGGGCGACCGGCTCCACTGCCTGGGGCCCTGGGGACGGGGATATCGGCTCCACGAACAGACCCGACACCTGCTCCTGCTGGCCCATTTGGCCGCAGACCCCGGTGCCCTGGCCCGGCTGCTGCCCTTGGTGAACCCGACATTGGACCGAGGAGGTCGGGTCGCGGTGGTGGCACGGGTGGCCGGCGACGGGCCGGGTGGGCCGCTCCAGGTGCCATTGCCCATCCCAGTGGAGGTCCGGGTGGCGGTGGACGAGGAGGAGTGGCTGGGACACCTGGAGGAGACCCTGGCCTGGGCAGACCAGGTGTGCGGAGAGATGCCCATGGCGGCCTGGGGGGCGGTGGCGGAGACGGTCCGTCGAGTCCGCTTTCGGCTGGACGAGGGCTTCTGTCAGATGCGGGTGGCCGCGGAGATGGTCTGTGGCACGGGGGGGTGCCTGGCCTGTGTGGTGTCCCTGCCTCGAGGCGGATTTACCCGGGCATGTGTCCATGGCCCGGTGTTCGACCTGACCTGGTTCGCCTGACCGGCCTCCTTGGAGGTGCCTGGCCCCGAACAGCCGACAGCCCATGGAGGCGCCCTGGCTCCGGAGGGGCCAGGGCCCACCACCCGGAAGGGAAGAAGGAGAACCCCGCATGCGCATCGGTACCCGCACCCAACGGTTCCAGGAATCCATGATCCGGGAGATGACCCGACTGGCCATGCGCCACGGGGCCATCAACCTGAGCCAGGGATATCCGGATTTCGGCCCACCGCCCCAGGTCCTGGAGGCGGCCGCGCAGGCCCTTGGGGAGGGCCTGAACCAGTACACCGTGACCTGGGGCTATCCTCCCCTCCGAGAGAGGCTGGCCCAGCTCTACACCCAGGCCCTGGGTTGGCCGGTGGATCCGGACGTCCACGTCACGGTCACCTGCGGCGTGACCGAGGCCATCACCGTGGCCATGCTGGCCCTGCTGGATCCGGGAGACCAGATCCTCATCCTGGAACCGGCCCACGAGAACTTCCGCCCCTCGGCCATCCTGGCCGACGCAGAGCCCGTCCCCATTCCCCTGGAGGCACCGGACTACCGACTGGACGTGGAGCGGATGGAGGCCGCCATCACCCCCCGCACCCGGGCCCTGCTCCTGAACACTCCCCACAACCCCACGGGCCGAGTCTTCGACGAGACCGAGATGGCCGGGGTGGTCGATCTGGTAACCCGCCACGATCTGGTGCTGATCACCGACGAGATCTACGATCGGATCCTCTACGACGGCCGGGTCCACGTGCCGCCGGGCAGCCGAGAGGGGCTCCGGGAGCGCACGGTGACCATCGGCGGATTCGGGAAGACCTATGCGGTGACGGGCTGGCGGCTGGGCTACCTCATCGCGCCGGAGCCTCTCTCCCGGGCCATCCGCCCGGCCCACGACTACCTGACCATCTGCGCGCCCACACCGCTCCAGGCCGGTGCCCTGGCCGCGCTGAACCTCCCCCAGGAGTACTACGCGCAGATGCAGGCGGACTACCACGCCCGCCGAGAGGCAATGATGGGCGTGTTGGAGGAGGTGGGATTCCAGGCCATCCGGCCCGAGGGCGCGTACTACACCTTGGCTGACTACACGCAACTCCCCGTGCCCCAGGCCCAATGGCCCTCCCAACGCTTCGCGGAGTGGCTCACCACCGAGGTCGGAGTGGCCGTGGTGGCCGGGGTGAACTTCTACTCCCTGCCCGGGTACGGCCAGCACACGGTCCGCTTCGCGTTCCCCAAACGGCTGGACACCCTGGAGGAGGCCGGCCGCCGCCTGGCCCGGCTGCGGGAACACTCCATCCCGTAGGCCGCCCCGGCCTTCCCGCCCTGTCCAGGGCAAAGGGATGCCCCCGGAGACCCACGGAGCCTGGGCCAGGCACCAGGCCTCAGGGGCGATCGATCCGGTATTCGTAGGCCGCCGGCTCGGTGGTCACCGGCGTCAGCCCGCTGATGGCCAGGACCGCCTGGTTGCCCCGCCCCAGGCCGTTCACCCGGACCTGGGCCGTGCCGTCCGGATGGACGGGCACCCGCTGCACGGACAGGAGCTCCCCATCCTGGAAGGCCATCACCTGGAGCAGCCAGAGCTGGGGCAGTCGGTTGTCCGTGAGGATCCAGCCCTCGCTCTCCCAGCCGTCGGGGCCATCCTCGAAGTCCGTGCTGTAGCCGATGGCCGGGATGCGGATGTCGTCGATGAACCAGCCGGGGTAGTTCACCGCGTCGTCGGTGACGTACTCGAACCGGATCCACACCTGTTCGCCGGCATAGTCGCTCAGGTCGATCTCCTCCAGGATCCATTCCGGAGTCCTGCTGCCGGGGTCCGTGGTGCTCTCCGCGGTGTAGGCCGGGCCGAAACTGTTGCCGCTGGGGTTGTCCCGGGTGGTACGGGGGCCCTCCAGGATGTCCCACTTGCGGCCATCTCGGCTGGCCAGCACGTAGCCGTAGTCGTAGTCGTCCTCGATGTCGTACCACATGGCCACCTCCATGACCAGAGGCTGGCCCGGCGGCACGTCTCGGAAGTCGAAGCGTCGGGTGAGCCGGGTGTCCGAATCGTCGGCCCGGTTGCTCCACCAGGCCCAGCGGCCGCTGTAGGGCTCCACGTCGGCCAGACGGGTCTCGGTGGCCCCCTGGAAGCGGAGGACGATGTCCCCGGAGCCCTGGAGGGCGATGTAGTCCACCCCGAAGTTGAAGACGGTGGTGCGACGAGGACGGGTGGGGTAGCTCCGGTAGGCCTTGTCCAGCGCGGGTTGGGGGAGATCGAGCTGCCGGTAGCCATATACCCCGGGCCGTGCCAGCGCGTTTGGGTCGTTCACGTAGTTGGCCACCACCCAATCGGCAAAGATATCCTCGAAGGTGAGTTCCTGGCCGGCCTGGGCCAGGGCCTGGGTAAACCCCAGGGTGCCGTTGGCCGGGCGGGCCACCACAGCCTGGGTCATCTCCTCGCCGAACCGCTGGAGGAAGTAGGCCATGAAAAGGTAGGCGCTGCCGTAGTGCTCTGCGTTGCCCCCCGGATCGTCGCTCCAGGTGTTGAGCTGGGTGTCGGGCACCTCCATGTAGACAGAGGCAAAGCCGATGTCCGGCGAGTACCCCGCAATCTCCTGGGCCAGCTCGCTCATGCCCTCGTTCACCCAGGTCTCCTCGTTGCGGTCGTTGTACCAGTGGACCATATGCTGGAACTCGTGGGCCAGCACGGTCTCGTAGTACTCGTAGTCCCGGGTGCTGTTCAGCCACTCCAGGTTGATGTAGAACATCTCCTTCTCGTTGGAGTAGACATTGGCCAGGCGGCTGAACTCGTCCGCGCTGGAGTAATAGCCCGCGATGGTCTCGCCCAGGTCGGTCGCGTGGAGGATGTGGAGCCGGGGATCGCCGTCCACACCCGGGTTCCACTCGGTGCCGAAGAAGGCCCGCACCCGGGGATAGGTCTCCTCCGCGAAGCGGTCCACGGAACGGACGATCCGCTCCCGATCGTAGGGCTGCCCTTTCTCCACCCACACGTAGGTCACGTCGTTGCGGTAGACCAACTCCGCCTCGATCTGGAAGTGGCGGTTGTCGTCCACATTGGAGACCCAGAAGGTGATCACGTCGCCCACCTGGTAGTCGGCCGGCTTGTCGCTCACCACCTCGGGCACCCGGTCCACGTCGGGCCGCAGGCGCATGGCCAGATCGCGCAGGTCTCGGGTGGGCACGATCACCTGCTGGAGCCGGGCATAGGTGGGATATTCCCGGGCCAGGACCTCTTGGAGCTCCGATCCCGGCCGGGTCGGGGCCAGGCCCCGGCCCGGGGCCACCGGGGTCCCGGGCACCGGGGTGGACTCGATCGGGGGGCCGGGAAGGGGCTGGACGAGCCCCGGCTCTACCTCCACCTGGATGGGGTCGGTGGCCGGGTCGAACCAGAGGAGATAGCCCATCGCGCCCGCAGTGACCAGGGCACAGAGGCAGAGGAAGACCGCGAAGAGTCCCGCGCCCACCAAGAACAGGGTACGGTTACGGGGGTCCAGTTCCACAGAAGGTCCACTCCTCGGTGACGGATGCGATTTCGGATAACGGAGAAAGGGATCTGGGCTTGGGGACGGGCCGGACGCTGGAACGTCCCTGGGAGGTTCAGGGTTCCTCCCAGGACAGGGCTTCGAAGGCGAACAGCTCCGCCTGGGGAAGCCGCCAGGCCTCCTCGGGCAGGCCGGCCTTCTGACACAGGGCCCGGAGAAAGGCCTCGGGATCCCAGCCGTAGCGCACCGGGACCTCGGGCAGCAGCAGCCCTCGGGAGCTGCCCATCGCGATCATCAGCCCATGCCGGCCCACCTCCACCTCTTCCGGCCGGATGGGACGCGGTGGGCCCAGGACGCTGATCTCGAACCGCAGGTGGGGGAGCTCCTCCCGAGAGACCGGGGGAAAACGGGGGTCGTCCAGCGCCGCGGCCACGGCCATGAAGGCCACGGACTGGATCAAGGGGCGGACGGCCACCACCTCGCCCCGACATCCCCGCAGCTCACCGGTGTCCGCATGCCACAGGGTGACGAAGGAGGCGCCTGGGCGATCCAGGCGAGGGTTGTCCGCGCGGACCTTGGGAATCCGCCCATGGTACAGGGCCTCCTCCACCGCGGAACGGGCCACCGCCAACAGGTGGAGCTGCTCCTCGGGCGAGAGGGCCGGCAGACCGCCGGCTCCGGTCCCCTCTCCGGTGTCCAGCTCCCCAGGGCTCGACGTGCCCTCGGGGAAGGCGTCCGGCGGCTCTGTTGGGCCTGGGGAATGGTCGGTCGTCTCCACGTCGTCCCCTCTCCGCGTTCCATCCTGTCCAGGGTGGATCCTAGCCCAGGTTCAGGGCCAAGTCAAACGAGCCGGGGACCCCCTCCCGGCCTCCCCCAGCTTGGGGGGACCCCCTCCCGGCCTCCCCCAGCTTGGGGGAGGGGACCCACCTTAACCGATGATGTGGGAGTATCCCCGCCCGTGAAAATGGGCTTGACAGGGACGGCCCCTCCGATCTATGATTGGTCTAGACAAATTCAGCACATCGCTTGCCCAGCGGCCCCCGTCGACGAGGAGGCCGTTTCCCCCAGCTTGCAACGTCGGTTTCGCAGCCATCCACGGGGCCATGAGCCATCCAGGACCCAAATATCGCGCCCTGGCCAAGGAGATCCGCCGGCTGATCCGCTCCGGAGCCTGGCCCGCGGGCAGCCAGATCCCCACAGAGCTGGAGCTGGCCCGCCGCTTCCAGGTCAGCCGGGGCACCGTGCGCCAGGCCCTCCAGATATTGACCCAGGAGGGACTGTTGAGCCGGGAACAGGGCCGCGGCACCTTTGTCCGGGCCCCCAGCCCCGGCGTAGCCCTCTCGCTGACCAGCTTCGCGGAGGCCATGCGCCGCCAGGGCAAGGTCCCCCAGACCCGGCTCCTGGCCCGGGAGGTGCTCCCCGCAGAGCCTCTCCTGGCCCGTCGGCTGCACCTGCCCCCCGGCACAGAGCTCCTCCGGATCGAGCGGCTGCGGCTGGCAGATGGCCAGCCCGTGTGTCACGAGATCCGGTGGCTGGCCCGGGACCTGTGTCCGGATCTGCTCCACGAGGACCTGGAGCAGAGGTCCATCCACCATCTGCTCATCCATGCCTACCACATTCCGCTGACCCGCATGACCCATACCGTGGGCATCATCGGGGCCACCGAGGAGCTGGCCGGGCTGCTCCAGGTACCCGAGGGGACGCCCTTGTTCGCGGTGGAGCGCCTCACCTACACCACCGGCGACCGACCTGCCGTCTACTACCAGGCCCGGTTCCGGAGCGACGAATACCAGTTCGTGTTCGAGGTCCACGTGGAGTCCGAGGGGGTCAGAGGTCGGGAGTGACCGCGTCTGTCGCCCCCTCTCCGCGCCCTGGGCTCCGCTCCAATCCGTCTCTCGCGGTACAGGTGCCTCTCGATCGGTCCGGTACCATCATCACCCCACAGGAGGTGAACGACCATGCGCAGATCCATCCTTTTCCCTGTGTTCCTGGCCCTTCTGGCCCTGGTCCTGGCGGCCTGTCAGCCGGTGGCCCCCGCGCCGCCTCCGGCCCAGCCGGCCGATGAGGAGGCCGCAGAGGCCCCGTCGGCCCCGGAGCCCATCAAGATCGGGATCTTCGCACCCACCACGGGCTTCGCGGCCGCGGACGGCACCAGCGCGCTCCAGGCCGCCCAGTTGGCCGTGGAGCTGATCAACCAGGAGGGCGGCGTCCTGGGCCGGCCCTTGGAGCTGATCCACTACGACGACGCGGCAGCCCCGGACCAGGCCGCGGCCATCGCTCGGAAGCTCATCGAACAGGACCAGGTGGTCGCGGGCATCAGCGGCAGCTACTCCGGCGCCACCCGGGCCGCGGCCCCGGTCTTCCAGGAAGCTGGCGTGGTGATGATCTCCGCCTATGCCATCCACCCCAGCATCACCCAGACCGGCGACAAGATCTTCCGGGTGGGCACCCTGGCCACAGTCCAGGGCCGCGTGGGCGCGGAGCTCATCGGCAACGTGTTGGGCCATCGACGGGTGGCCATCCTCACCATCGACAACGACTTCGGCCAGAGCCTGACCGATGGCTTCAAGCAGCATGCGGAGGAGCTGGGCCTGGAGATCGTCTTCGAGGAGAAGTATCCCTTGGGCGAAACGGACTTCCGGCCCATCATCGGGCGGCTGAAGGAGATCGGCCCCGAGTCGGTCTACGCCACCGCCTACTACGCGGAGGCGGCCAAGCTGGTCAGCCAGGCCAAGGACGAGGGGCTGGAGGCCCAGATCGTGGGCCAGGAGGGCTACGATTCGCCCAAGTTCATCGAGCTGGCCGGTCCCGCGGCCGAGGGGGTCATCATCACCACAGACCTGAACCGGGACAGTGAACGGGCCATCGTCCAGCAGTTCCTGACCCTGTACAGAGAACGGTACGGTGTGGACGCGGACATGGTGGGGGCCAGCGCCTTCGACGCGGTCCAGGTCCTGGCCTACGGCATGGAGACCGCGGGCAGCACGGACTCGGAGGCCGTGGCCCAGGCCATCCAGAACCTGAGGGAGTTCGAGCAGGCAGTCACCGGGCCCTTCTGGTACTACACCCCCGGCCGGGAATTGGCCCGCCCCATCAGCTCCCAGATCGTCCGGGACGGCGCGTTCCGCTTCTTCCACGAGTTCACCGACGAGGAGCTGGTCCGGCCAGACCAGTAGAGCCGGCCATCGATCCCCGGCCCGGCATCGGGGCCCTCGGAGGACAGGGGGCTGCCCGATGCCGGGCCCGACCCTTCCCGGCAGCCCCCGGTGGGGTCTGCCGTCCCTGTGTCCTGCTGCCATCATCCCGGGGAGATCGCCGTGCCCTTCTTCGAGAACCTGGCCAACGCCGTGGTCCTGGGCAGCATCTACATCCTGATGGCCATCGGGCTGACCATGGTCTACGGCGTGCTCAAAGTGCTGCACATCGCCCACGCCACGGTCTACACCATCGGCGCGTTCGTGGGCCTGGTGGCCTTCACCTGGGTGGGGAGCTTCTGGCCGGCCCTGGGGGTGGCCATGGTGGCGGCCGGTGGGGTGGGTGTGCTCATCTACCGGCTGGTCTACCACTACATGTTGGATGCCCCCCGTACCGTGCCCCTGATCGCCAGCGTGGGACTCTTCATCATGCTCACGGATCTGCTCCAGAAGCCCTGGCTCATGGGCCCCTACCAGAGGGCCTTTCCCGCAGGGGGCGCGGGCCTCCCGGCCATCGAGACGCCTCTCTTCAGCCTGACGCCCAAGCAGACCCTGGTGTTGGTGGTGACCGCTCTGGCCCTGTTGGGGGTCTGGCTGGTGCTCACCCGTACCCGTCTGGGCCTGAGCTGGCAGGCCGCGGCCATGGACCGGGAGATGGCCGCGGCCGTGGGGATCGACCTGGACCGGGCCATCGCGTACAACTTCTTCCTGGGCAGCGCGCTGGCCGGCGCGGCCGGGGTCCTGGTGGGCGTGTACGACAACATCGTCTTCGCCACCATGGGCAACCTCCCCTCCTACAAGGCCTTCGTCATCATCGTGTTGGGGGGGATGGGCAGCCTCCCGGGCACGGTGTTGGCGGGCCTGCTGTTGGCCGTCGCGGAGACCTTCCTGGTGGCCACCGTGGGCTTCGTGCTGCCCCGAGACGCCATCGCCTTCCTGGTCCTGATCCTCATGCTCATGTTCCGGCCCCATGGCCTGCTGGGAAGGGAGTGAGCCATGGAGTACTACCAGACCATCGGCATCCTGGTGGGCATCTGGGTCTCCTTGGCCCTGTCCTTGAACATCCTGACCGGGTTCGCGGGCCAGGTCAGCCTGGGCCATGCAGCCCTCTTCGGCATCGGCGCGTATGCCTCGGCCATCCTCACCGTCCGCTACGGCTACAGCTTCTGGGCCGGCCTGGCCGGCGCGGTGGCCATCACCGGCCTGGTGGGGAGCATCCTGGGGCTGCCCAGCCTGCGGGTCCGCCACGACTTCCTGGTCCTGGCCACCATGGGGATCAACTTCGTGGTGGTGGCCGTGTTCAAGTACATGGACTTCTTCGGCGGCGCCATGGGGATCGTGGGCATCCCCGCGCCCTCCCTGGGGGGCTACAGCTTTCGGGGCGGCCTCCCCTACCTGGCCCTGGTTTGGGGCTACGCGGCCCTGGCCGGGTGGGTGAGCTGGCACGTGAGCCGTACCTGGGTGGGCCTGGGCTTCCACACCATCCGCCTGGACGAGGACGCGGCCGAGGCCGTGGGGGTCAGTGTCCCTCGCTTCAAGATCTACGCCTTCGTGCTCAGCTCGGCCCTGGCCGGAGGCGCCGGGGCGCTCTACGGCCACTTCATCGGCAGCCTCTTCCCCGACACCTTCGCGTTCGTGGAGTCCATCGTGGTCCTCTCCATGGTGATCTTCGGCGGCGTGGGCACGCTCCGCGGACCCATCGTGGGCGCCGTGGTCCTCAAGGCCGCGCCGGAACTCCTGCGCTTCGTCCAGGACTACCGCTTCACCCTCTACGGCGCGCTGTTGGTCCTCATGATGATGTTCCAGCCCCAGGGCCTGTTGGGGGACGGAAGCTGGCTGTGGACCCGGGTGGAGCAGCTCCTGGGCCGTTCCCGTCCCCGCCCAGCCGAGGGAAGCCCAGAGGAGGTGACGCCATGAGCCTCCTGCGGGTAGAGGCGGTCACCATGCGCTTCGGCGGGCTGGTGGCCCTGGACCGGGTAAGCCTGGAGACGGTGGACCGGGGCATCCTGGGGCTCATCGGGCCCAACGGCGCGGGCAAGACCACCCTGTTCCACTGCATCTCCGGCTACCTGCGCCCCACGGCCGGTCGCATCCTCTACCGAGGCCGGCCCATCCAGGGCAAGCGCCCCCACCAGGTGGTCTCCCTGGGCATCGCACGGACCTTCCAGATCGTCCGCCCGTTCAGCGATCTCACCGTCCAGGAGAATGTGGTCAGCGGCCTGGGCAAGCCCATCTATCCCCGACTGCGGGCCTTCCTGGAACGGACCACCCGCCCCCCGATCCAGGAACGGGCGGCCGGCCTCATGGCGCGCATGGACCTGGGGCCCTGGGCCCAGGTCCGGGCCGACACCCTCCCCATCGGCCTGCAACGCCGGCTGGAGATCGCCCGGGCCCTGGCCACGGAACCCGATCTGCTCCTGCTGGACGAGCCCGCGGCCGGCCTGACCAGTGGGGAGGCCGAGTCCCTGGCCCGGCTCATCCGTGGCCTCCGGGACCAGGGCATCACCATCGTGCTCATCGAGCACAACATGCGCTTCGCCATGGGCCTGTGCGATCGGGTGGTGGTCCTGGACCGGGGCAAGGTCCTGGCCGAAGGCCCGCCCGAGGCGATCCAGCGCAACGAGGCGGTGATCGACGCGTATCTCGGCAGGGTGCGAGGGCAGGACGAAGGGAGAAATGAGGGGTAAGGGGTCGAGCCGGGGATGCACGCTTGGCCTTCGGAGCAGCCCTGGCACGCGGAATCTTGCTCCTCCCTGACCGATCTTTCACGCTCTGCGCGCTTCACGCACCACGTTTCACGCACACCACCATGCTCACTGTCCAAGATCTCAACGTCTTCTACGGCCCCATCCAGGCCCTGCACGGCCTCTCCCTGCAGGTGGACGCGGGCGAGGCCGTGGCCGTGTTGGGCGCGAACGGCGCGGGCAAGTCCACCCTGATCAAGGCCATCATGGGGTTGGTGCCGCCCCAGAGCGGCGCCATTCGGCTGGACGGCCAGCCCATCCACCGGCTTCCACCCTGGGAACGCACCGCCCGGGGCATGGCCCTGGTCCCAGAGGGCGGCCGGGTCTTCCGGGACCTGACCGTGGAGCAGAACCTGCGGCTGGGGGGGTTCCTGCGCCGAGAGGCCGAGAACCGGGCCCAATTGGAGCGGGTCTACGCGCTCTTCCCCGTGTTGGCCGAACGTCGAGGCCAGTTGGCCAAGACCCTGAGCGGCGGCGAGCAGCAGATGCTGGCCATCGGTCGGGCCCTGATGGCCCAGCCCCGCCTCCTCCTGATCGACGAGGTCAGCATGGGGCTCATGCCCATCCTGGTGCAGAAGGTCTTCCAGGTCATCGATGGGCTCCGCCAGGCGAACGTCTCCATCCTCCTGGTGGAACAGAACGCGGCCGCGGCCCTGGAGGTGGTGGACCGGGCCTACGTGCTGGAAAACGGCCACCTGGTCCTGGAAGGCCCTGCCGCCGAACTCCGCCAGGAACCCCAAGTCCAGGCCGCGTACCTGGGCGGATGAGAAGCCACAGCACCGGAGGTGTAGCCATGCCCAAGCGCATCGTCCGAGCTCCGCGAGGCCCGGAGCTCCACTGCAAGAACTGGCTCCTCGAGGCCCCCTACCGGATGATCCAGAACAACCTGGACCCGGACGTGGCCTTCGACCCGGACCACCTGATCGTCTACGGCGGCCGAGGCAAGGCCGCCCGCAACTGGGAGTGCTTCGACGCCATCCTGGAGGCCCTCCGCACCATGGAGCCGGACGAGACCCTGCTGGTCCAGTCGGGCAAGCCCGTGGGGATCTTCCGCACCCACGAGGACGCACCCCGGGTGATCCTCGCGAACACCAACATCGTGCCCAAGTGGGCCACCCAGGAGAACTTCGAGCGGTGGGAGCGGGAAGGCCTGATCATGTACGGCCAGATGACCGCGGGGAGCTGGATCTACATCGGCACCCAGGGCATCCTCCAGGGCACCTACGAGACCCTGGGCTCCCTGGCCCGGCAACACGGCTGGCGCAGCCTGAAGGGCAAGTTCGTGGTCACCGCAGGGCTGGGCGAGATGGGGGGCGCCCAGCCTTTGGCCATCACCATGAACGAGGGCGTGGGCCTGATCGTGGAGGTGGACCGTTGGCGGGCAGAACGGCGGCTGGAGCTGGGCCAGATCGACCGCGTCACCGATGACCTGGAAGAGGCCATGACCTGGGTGGAGGAGGCCCTGGCCGCCCAAGAGCCCCTCTCCGTGGGCATGATCGGCAACGCGGCCGAGGTCCACCCCGAGCTGGTGGAGCGGGGAGTGGTGCCCGACGTGGTCACGGACCAGACCTCGGCCCACGACCCCCTGTACGGCTACATCCCCGCGGGGATGGGCCTGGAGGAGGCCCAGACCCTCCGGGAGGAGGACCCGGACGAATACGTCCGGCGCTCCCTGGCCAGCATGGCACAGCAGGTGGAGGCCATGCTGGCATGGAAGCGCCAGGGCGCGGTGGTCTTCGACTACGGCAACAACCTGCGCCAGCGGGCCTACGACGCCGGCGTCCAGGACGCGTTCAGCTACCCGGGCTTCGTACAGGCCTACATCCGGCCCCTCTTCTGCCAGGGCAAGGGCCCCTTCCGCTGGGTGGCCCTCTCCGGCGACCCCGAGGACATCCACCGGACCGACCAGGCCATCCTGGAGCTCTTCCCCGAGGACGAGCACCTGGCCCGGTGGATCCGCATGGCCCAGAAACACGTGAAGTTCCAGGGGCTGCCGGCCCGGATCTGCTGGCTGGGCTACGGGGAACGGGCCCAGGCCGGCCTCAAGTTCAACGAGCTGGTGGCCTCGGGCGCGGTGAAGGCCCCCATCGTCATCGGCCGAGACCACCTGGACTCGGGCTCGGTGGCCAGCCCCAACCGGGAAACCGAGGGCATGAAGGACGGCTCCGACGCGATCAGCGACTGGCCCCTGCTCAACTTCGCGCTGAACGCGGTCTGCGGGGCCACCTGGGTCTCCTTCCACCACGGCGGCGGCGTGGGCATCGGCTACAGCCAGCACGCAGGCCAGGTGATCGTGGCCGACGGCACCCCAGAGGCCGCCCGACGGCTGGAGCGGGTGCTGACCGCAGATCCGTGGACCGGCATCATCCGCCACGTGGACGCGGGCTACCCCGAGGCCCTGGAGATGGCCCACAGGCACGACCTGAAGATCCCAATGATGAAGAAATAGCCACCCATGTCCCACCTCGCTACCACAGGGGAGCTGCCATGTTGAACCGCATCGTCGAATGTGTGCCCAACTTCAGCGAGGGCCGACGGCCCCAGGTGATCCAGGCCATCGTGGACGCGATCCGCAGCGCCCCGGACGTCTACGTGCTGGACGTGAGCTCGGACCCCGACCACAACCGCACGGTGGTCACCTTCGTGGGGTCCCCCGAAAGCGTGGACGAGGGCGCGTTCCGCGGCATCGCGGTGGCCAAGGAACGGATCAACCTGGACGAACATCAGGGCGAACATCCCCGGATCGGGGCCACGGATGTGGTCCCCTTCGTGCCCGTGCGCAACGTCACCATGGAGGAGTGCGTGGCCATCGCCCGCCGCCTGGGCCAACGGGTGGGCCAAGAGCTGGGCATCCCGGTCTACCTGTACGGGGAGGCGGCCACCCGGCCCGAACGCCAGCGGCTGGCCCACATCCGCCGGGGCCAGTACGAGCGCTGGAAGGAGGAGATCGGCCGAGTCCCGGAGCGGGATCCGGACTTCGGCCCCCCGGTCGCCGGACCCTGGGGAGCCACGGTCATCGGCGCCCGTCCCTTCCTCATCGCGTACAACCTCTACCTGAACAGCGACGACGTGGCCATCGCCGACCGCATCGCCCGCCACGTGCGCCACAGCAGCGGCGGCCTGCGCTTCGTCCAGGCCAAGGGCTTCCTGGTGGAGGGCCAGGCCCAGGTCAGCATGAACCTGACCCACTTCGAGAAGACCCCCATCCCCATGGTCCAGGAGCTGGTGAAGCGGGACGCGGCCCAGTGGGGCCTGGCCGTCACCCGGGCCGAGCTGGTGGGCATGATCCCCCAGAAGGCCCTGACCGACGCGGCCAAATGGTATCTCCAGCTCCACGACCTGGAGGACGACCAGATCCTGGAGAACAAGCTGGCCAGCGTGCTGGAGGAAGCGGAGCGAACCGAGCCTGCCCGCGCGGCCTTGGCTCCTCGGGCCTTCCTGGAGGCCGTGGCCGCGCCCACCCCCACCCCGGGCGGCGGTTCCACTGCCGCGCTGGCCGCTGCACTGGCCGCCGCGCTGACCGAGATGGTGGCCGGCCTCACCCTGGGCCGCAAACGCTACGCAGGGGTGCAGGACAGGGCCCAGAAGGCGTTGGACCGGGCCCGGGAACTCCGGGAACGGCTCGCCCGGGCCGTCCAGGAGGACGCGGACGCGTTCGACGCGCTCATGGCCGCGTACCGGGACAAGGAGGCGGACCCGGAGACCCGGCGTCGGGCCATCCAGGCGGCCACCCGCCGGGCCGGTGAAGTGCCCCTGGAGGTGGCCCGGCTGGCCCTGGAGGTGGCCCAACTGGCCCTGGAGATGGCCCGGGTGGGCAACGTGAACGCCCGCTCCGACGCCGGGGTGGGGGCCCTCATGGCCCAGGCCGGGGTCCGAGGGGCCGGGCTGAATGTCCGGGTCAACGCCCGGGAGCTGGAGGACACGGCGCTGGCCCAGGCCTGGGAACAGGAGGTCCAGGAGCTGGAGGAACGGGTACAGGCGCTGGTGGAGGAGGCCGTGGCCCTGGCCCGGGCCTAGCGGGCCGAGGCCTCACAGGGGCACCTGGATGCCCAGCTCCACCACCCGGTCTGGGGGAAGGCCGAAGAAGTCCGCGGCGTTGCGCGCGTTCTGGCTCATGAGGATGAACAGCCGCTCTCGCCACAGGGCCATGCCCGGCCGGCCCGAGGGACGGAGGTGCTCCCGGCCCAGGAAGAAGCTCACCCGCTCCGGTTCCACGGCCAGACCATAGGCCCCGAGCAGCCGGAGGTCCCGCATCACCTGCACCGTCTCCATGAAACCGTAGCTCAGGACCACCCGGTAGAAGCCCGGGCCCAGCTCCTGGAACGCGATCCGCTCCGGTTCCGGGATCCGAGGACGTCGGCGGGTGAGCACGGTCAACACGATGACCTTCTGGTGGAGCACCCGGTTGTGGCGCAGGTTCATGACCAGGGCCGGCGGCGTTCCCTGGAGGCTGCTGTACATGAAGACCGCGGTGCCCGGCACCCGGTGGATCCGCTCCGGATGGATCCGCCGCACGAAGTCCCCGAAGGAGACCGCGTGGACGTGAAGGCGCTGGGCCAGGAGCTCTCGCCCCCGTTTCCAGGTGGTCATCAGCACAAAGACCCCGCCCCCCACGGCCAGGGGAAACCAGCCCCCGGCCGGGATCTTCATCAGGTTGGCCCCCCAGAAGGAGAGATCGACGACCAGGAAGGCGGCCATGGTGGCCAGGACCACCGGCAAAGGCCAGCGCCAGCGCTCCCGGGCCACCAGGGCCAACAACAGGGTGGTGACCACCATGGTGGTGGTCACGGCCACCCCGTACGCGGCCGCCAGCCGGCTGGAGGAGCCGAAGGTCACCACCAGCGCGATGCAGGCCGCCATCAGGGCCCAGTTGACGCTGCCCATGTAGATCTGGCCGATCTCCGTGGCCGAGGTGTGGACGATCTCCATCCGGGGCAGAAAGCCCAACTGGATGGCCTGCATGGTCAAGGAGAAGGCCCCGGTGATCAGGGCCTGGGAAGCGATGACCGTGGCCATGGTGGCCACCCCGACCACCGGGTAGAGAGCCCAGCCCGGGGCCATCCGGTAGAAGGGGTTGACCACCGCCTCCGGATGGGTGAGAAGCAGGGCCCCCTGGCCGAAGTAGTTCAGGAGCAGGGCCGGGAGCACCACGCCGAACCAGGCCAGACGGATGGGCGTCTTGCCGAAGTGGCCCATGTCCGCGTAGAGGGCCTCGCCCCCAGTGACCACCAGGAAGACAGAGCCCAACACCAGAAACCCCCGCCACCCGTTGCCCCAGAGGAAGTCCAGGCCGTAGCGGGGATCCATGGCCACCAACACCCGAGGCTGCTGCAGGATCCAGCGAAGGCCCAGGACCGCCAACAGGGTGAACCAGAGGAGGGTCAGGGGGCCGAACACCCGGCCCACCCCCCCGGTCCCCCGACGCTGGAACAGGAAGAGCCCCACCAGGATGGCCACGGTGATGGGAAGCACGTAGGGCTCGAACAGGGGCGTGGCCACCTGAAGCCCTTCCACCGCGGAGAGAACGGAGATGGCCGGCGTGATCATGCCGTCGCCGTACAGGAGCGCGGTGCCGAAGAGCCCCAGGAGGATCAGGGCCCAGCGGAGCCGAGCGGGCCGCCGGGAGGCCGAGGCGTTTCCCGGCAGGATCAGCGCGGTCAGGGCCAGGATGCCCCCCTCGCCCCGGTTGTCCGCACGCATGACGAAGACCAGGTACTTGACGGAGATGACCAGGACCAAGGCCCAGAAGATGAGGGAGAGGATCCCCAGGATGTTCTCAGACGTCACGGCCAGCCCATAGGCCGGGTGGAAGGACTCCCGGAACGCGTAGAGGGGGCTGGTGCCGATGTCCCCGTAGACCACGCCCAACGCGCCCAGGGCCAACAGGAGGATATACCGGGGAGTTCGAGGCCCAGGAGCCGGATGATCCTCCTCGGCCATGGCCTCCGCCAGGACCTGTTCGGGCAAAGGAGGAGCCTTTCCTCCCTGGGACCGGGATGCCGGCTCGTCCATGGTCATGCCTCCTTTCGTGGGATATTCTACCCCATCCAAGGATGTTTCGGCTACCCGGTTTGAGACAAGGAGAGGGCCCGGCCACCCGGGGCACAGGGACCGGGGTGCTCTCCATGAGGTAGACCACGTAGGGTTGCCAGGGGAAGAGCAGCCAGAGCTTGCCCTGGTGCTCGAAGGGAGAGCCCAGGTCCGGGAAGGCCACGTTGAAGCGGCTCTCCGTGCGCTGGCGGGTGGGCTGCAGGGTCTCGAAGTCCAAGTCCCCCACGATCTGCTCCCGTTTGCGGGTCTCGGCCAGGATCAGGGGCAGGTAGAGGTCGTCGGGGGAGCGGC
>JALSIX010000045.1 GCA_026989655.1 Caldilineaceae bacterium | reverse complement strand
CCCAGATCTGGGGGTACCCGGCCCGCAGGGCCGAGGCCCGGTATCCCTTTCCCGGCACCACACAGCGGTGTAGGATCTCCTGGGCCCGTTGGTGGGCCTCCGCCAGCAGATGGGCGCGTCTCGCTCGAATGGCCATTCCCCGCCTCGGCGTCTGCGCAACGACCTCCCACGGCTCTGCCCATGGAGCCAGCGGGTCCTGTTTCCTGTTGTACCACAGATCGGGGGCTCGGGCAACGCGGGCAAAGAAGGGGGGCGCATCGTTCCACACCATCGGGCCCAAAGTACCATGGGCCCCTCGGGCAGACATGGCGCACCATGTATCATGGGCAGACCGGTTTCTCTCTTTATAGGTGAGTCTAGATGGGGATTTCTCCGTGCGCGTCCGGGCCTTGGCCGCCCAAGCCCCATCTCGACTCGAGATAGCCGTCGTCCAGCCGTCGTCCGAACCTGTCGTATCGCCGTGATCCACCGCTGTATCCAGTCAAGGAGGTTCACATGATGTCCACACAGCCGTGGAGACGCTCCCTGCGCGTTTCCACCCGGATATGGGTGCCCGTTCTGTTGGCCATCGTCCTGGTGGCCGGGGGCATCCTGGCCACCGCCCCAGCTCGGGCCAACGAATGTCAGAACCTGGTGGCCGACAGCGGCTTCGAGAGCGGGGCCGGATGGACCATGGAGAGCCAGGGCAAGTATACCCTGCTCAGCGACTACCTGGTCTACTCCGGCGCCAAGGCCGCCTACCTGGCCGGGACCAACAACGCCCAGGACCGTCTTTCCACCACCCTCTCCATCCCGGCCGACGCCACGGTCACCCTGCGCTTCCGCTGGCAGGTCCAGACCGAGGAGGGCGCGGGCGCGTACGACGGCATGAGTGTCCTGGTGGCGGATGCCCAGGGCACCCCCCAGAAGGTCCTGTACGCCCTGAGCGATGCGAACGCCAGCTCGGTCTGGCAGACCGCGGAGCTGGACCTGAGCGAGTTTGCCGGCCAGACCATCCAGCTCCAGCTCCAGGCCCAGACCGATGCCAATCTCCCCACCGGTTTCTTCGTGGACGACCTGGTGGTGGAGGCCTGCAGCGCGACGTCGGGCCCGGACTCCTTCTTCCTGTTCCTGCCCAGCGTGACCCGATGAGGAGGGTTGGACCATGACTCTGCACGAGACATCCCGTTCCCATGGCCGGGGCATCACAGGGAGATCGCGTTGCGGTCGCCTGTTGCGGCCCCTGCTCTTCGCCGGCCTGCTGGCGGTGTTGCTCCTGGCCGGTCGCCTGGGCTGGACCTCCGATGCCCAGGCCCAGACCGTGCCGCCCACCCCGGCCGAGGCCACCCGGCTGATCGGCCCCATCGACGCCATCTCCGACACCCACTGGGTGGTGGCCGGCGTGGTGGTGACCATCACCGCGGACACCCGCATCGACGACCGGGTGGACATGCCCCAGCCCGGCCGCTGGGCCCGGGTGGAGGGCCAGGGAGACGGCGCCGGGGCCCTCGTCGCCTTCCGGATCAAGGTCCTGCCCCCCCTGCCCACCGTGCGGCTGAAGGGGCCCCTGGACGAGCTGACCGACACCCGAGTGGTGGTGGACGGCATCGTCCTGGCCCGTACCGTGACCACCCGGGTGCTGGGGAACCCCGTGCCGGGACGCGATCGGGTGGCGGTCCGGGCCGCGATCCAGTCCGATGGCAGCCTGCTGGCCCTGAAGGTGGTGCCCCGAGGGGTGGATGACGGCATCCCCGAGGAGGAGCCGCCGGACTTCGTGCCCGGCAAGGTGGAGTTGAAGGGAGTGGTCCAGGCCCTGCCCGACAGCCCGGATCGACAGGGAACCTGGCTGGTGAGCGGCATCACGGTCACCGTGGATGCCAACACCGTCATCCAGGAGCGGGTGGGCCCGGTGGCCCTGGGCGCCTGGGTCCAGGTGGAGGGCATGTCCGACGGCAACGGCGGCATCCGCGCCCGCACCGTCCGCACCCGCCACATGGAGGCCTACCACAAGCTGGAGGGTGTCCTGGACAGCCTGGACGCGACCCAGATCGTGGTCAGCGGCATCGCCATCCAGCGGACCGCGGCCACGGTGGTCCAGGGCAATCCGCAGCCCGGCCAGCCCGTGGAGGTCAAGGCCATGCTGGACGCGAACGGCAAGATGGTGGCCGTTCGGGTGAAGGCAGAGGACCCGGACGACGTGGGCCAGGCACCGGTGGGCCACGAGGTGAAGTTCAAGGGCGTCATCCAGACCTTGCCGGACACGGGCCTCTACGGTGTCTGGGTCATCTCCGGTTACTCGGTGAACGTGGTGCCGGGCCTCACGGAGATCGACGAGCACAAGGGAGTCATTCGGGTGGGGGTCCGGGTGAAGGTGGAGGCCGTTCGCGAGGCGGATGGCACCCTGACCGCTCTGGAGATCGAGGTGGAGGAAGCGGAGGACGACCACGGGGACGATGAGGACCACGACAAGCCTCAGGGCTACATCAAGTTCAAGGGTGTCATCGAGAGCCTGCCCCCAGGCAATACCCTCATCGGCACCTGGATGGTCTCGGGCAAGCAGGTGATCGTGACCCCCCGGACCGAGCTGGAGGATGAGGAGGGGCCGTTCCAGGTGGGAGCCCGGGTGAAGATCAAGGGCTATCGGCTGGAGAACGGGGCCATCCGGGCCCGGGAGATCGAGACCGAGAAGCCCGAGGACGATGACGACGATGATGATGAGGAGCATGGCGGTTCCTCCACGCCGACGCCCACCGCGACCCCCCATGCCACCGGCACCCCAGCACCGACCCACACGCCGGCGCCCACCGGCACCCCCCATGCTACCGAGACGCCGTCGCCCACCGCGACTCCCCACGCCACCGGGACCCCGACCCCTACGGGCACAGCCACCCCGGGCCCAGAGGTGAAGTTCGAGGGCCGGATCGTGAGCTTCCCCCAGGGGCTGGTGGGGACCTGGCAGATCGGCGCCAGGACGGTCATCGCCACCCAGGACACGGAGTTCGACCAGGACGAGGGACCCTTCGCGGTCGGGGTCAAGGTGAAGGTGAAGGGATGGCTGCAGGCTGATGGGACCATCCTGGCACGGCGCATCCAGACCGACGACTGAGCGGGAGAGCCCCGCGGGCCACGCCATCCCAGAAACAGGGAGGGGGCGGTCTTCAAGACCGCCCCCTCGGCATTTCGCGGGGAGGATGTTCCGCGAGGCGGTGGGAAGCGTTCAGGCGCTACGACGTCGCGCGACCAGGAGGCTGCTCCCTGCCAGAAGCAGGACGGCCAACACCCCCCACATCCAGGGCCAGGGGCGTCCCTGCTCCCCGATGCTGCCACCGGTGACCGGCAGCATCTCCGGCGGGGGAAGGGTAGCCTGGAAGGCGGGGGCCAGGGGTTTGCCGTCGAGGACGACGGGGCCGTCGGGTCCGGGGAACTCGTAGGTGCCGGGTTCGCCGGCGTCCACGTGGAGCATGGCGTAGAGGGTGTTGGATGCGGCCTCGGGGTCGATCTCCACAGCGACGTTGGTGTTGGTGCCTGCGGAGACGGGGGCGTAGCCGATGACGGGGCCGATGCCGCCGTCCTTCTGGGTGTGGACGACGATCCAGCCGTCCTGAGCGGCCACCACCTGGGCGATGACGACCTTGCCGTCCTGGATCTCCTGGTCCATGACGGTGACGCTGGGGGTGGTCTCGGCGGCCATCATGGGGTAGGAGACCTGGAAGGCGGGGGCCAGGGGTTTGCCGTCGAGGACGACGGGGCCGTCGGGTCCGGGGAACTCGTAGGTGCCGGGTTCGCCGGCGTCCACGTGGAGCATGGCGTAGAGGGTGTTGGATGCGGCCTC
>JALSIX010000044.1 GCA_026989655.1 Caldilineaceae bacterium | reverse complement strand
GCGCTCGCCGGAATCCGGGTCGTACAGGGCCAGCAACAGCCGATAGCGTCCGGGGGGTGTTCCCGGAGGCACGTAGATCCCCTGTCGATCCCGGATCTCCTCGCCGGCCCGCCAGGTCACCGTGGGCCGGCTCCCCCCCACCGGTTCCCCGTCCCGTTGCGCCCACACCTGATCCCGGGAATCCAACACCTGGAGGGTGACCTTGAAACGCCGGTCGGGGGTGCCCAGAGCCCGCCATCCCAGCTCCACCGGCAGCACATCCCCCGGCGTCACGGCCATCTCCCTGGGCAGGCACACCTCCCTCAGGGCCGCCACCTCCCCGAAGCGCGCCGGCGGCTCCAGGGCTGTGCAGCGGGCCTCCGCGGCCAGGCGGTAGAGGACGAAGCGGACGTTCCCCTGCCAGCTCTCCAGCCCTTTGAAGCCCCGGCGGTCCAGCCACCCCTCCACGATCCCTTCGGGATCCGCCTGGTCCGTGGCCCAGAAGAGGGCAAAGACCCGCTGGACGCCGACCAGCTCCCGGGCCAGCTCCGCCTCGGTGGCGGCCCGATCCGGCGGACGCTGCCGAGGCAGGGCCAACACGGGCACCCCCGGGTCGTAGTAGGCCCACACCTCCTGCTGCCCGGGTGCGTCCAACACCACCCGGTCCGTGGTCGGATTGCCCAGGGCCATCACCGTGCGGGCCATCCCCGCGTAGTTGTCCCGGGCCAACGGATCCCTGTAGTAGGGGGAGAGGCCGGAGAGGACCAGGGCCGCCGCCACGACCATCGGGGCGGCCACCTCCCAGGCCGTGGCCGGCAGGGAGCATCGGGACCGGTGCCTGCTCCACGGGACAAGGCCCGCGGCCGTCGCCAAGGTCCAGGCCGGCGCGGCCACCAACAGGAACTTCAGAAAGGCCTCGGTGAACAGGCCCAGCCCGGCCATCGTCCCCACCGGCGACAGCACCCAGAGGGCCAGGGCCCTCTGGCCCGGCCGGAAGCGCAGGCGCCACAGGCCCACCAGGAACAACCCCGCTGCCAGGGCCATCCCCGCTCCTCCCAGCTCCGGCGCGTTCCGGATGGGCCCCAGGACCAATGTCTGGAGGGTGAGGCCCAAGCCCTCCGTCATCGGGACCCGGACCCCGCCCGCGGGCCAGCGGAGCACCCGGTCCACCGCGATGGGCAGCCAGGGCAGGTACAGGAGAACCGCCAGGAGGTTGACCCCCAGGAAGGGCACCACCCTCCGGAGCTCCCAACGGCCGGCTGCCCTGGAGCGCTGTCCCCAGGTCCACATCCCGGCCAGGGCGCCCGCCGCCAACATGACCGGAAAGAGATAGTGGGTCCACAGGCCCCACACCCCGGCCACCAGGTAGATCCCCAGGCCAAACCACCCAGACCGGCCGGGCAGGGGCGCGCCGGCGGATTCGGTCTCGTCCAGCCAGCGCACCAGGCCATAGAGGAGCCCCGCGCTCTCCAGCATCAGGAGCGCGTACATCCGGGCCTCCTGGCTGTAGTAGACCCCGAAGGGGTGCACCGCGGCCAACAGCCCGGCCCCCCACACCAGGGGATGCTCGCCTCGACCGGCCACCCGACGGGCCAGGGCCATCACCACGGCCACGGCCAGGATCCCCGCGAAGGCCGAGAACCCCCGCAGGGCCCACGCGTCCGTGCCCAGGGCCAGGCTCCACCCCCGCAGGAGCCAGTAATAGCCCGGCGGATGGATGTCCGCGGCCGCGGCCGCGGCGATGGCCCCGAAGCCTCGCTGGGCCTGGGCCCAGGTGTTGCCCTCGTCGTGCCAGAGGGAGGAGGCAGTGAGCCGGTGGAAGCGGAGGAACGCGGCCAGGAGCAGGATGGCACCGGGCACCCAGAGATGGAGGAGAGGCCCAGAGAGCCTGGCCAGCTGGGGCCTTGCGGTCAGCGCCCTGCCCTGCCTCACGGGAGCTGCCCTTCCCGGATGTAGGCCCGGAGGCTCTCGTACACGGGCATGGGCGTGAAGTCCGGGGCCAGGAGACGGAAGTAGGCCTCGGGCTGCCGATTGCGTTCCCACTCGTCGGTGGCCCGCTTCAGATACCACACGTTCGCGACCCCCACCCAGGGCCACTCCCGGCGAATGCGCTCGTAGGCCAGGGGCAGGTAACGGGCCTGCTGTTCCAGGGTCACCCGCCCGTAGCGGGGCTCCACATCCTCGGGCGCGGCGTTCCAGTTCATCTCGCTGATCCACACGGGCTTGTACGCGTCGCCGTTGGCCACCATCACGTCGCGGATGAACTGCACATGGCCGAAGTTCAACACCCGGGGATGGAGTCGCCGGTCCGTGGGCCCGCTGAACAGGCCGTATCCCTGGGCGGCCATGATGTCGAAGTAGGGAGCCGCGCCCGCGTCGTACATCCGCTGCAGGAAGACCAGGTCGTTCAGGCTGTTGCCGGGCGGGGGCGCGTCGGGCTGGAGGGCGATGGTCGCGGCCAGCGCGCCGGCGATGATCACCACGTCCGGATCCGCAGCCCGGGCCGCGGTGGCCCCGACCCGGAGCAGCTCGGTGTAGTCCTCGGGGCTGATGGGGTAGACGCCCCACTCGGGGTAGATGTTGGGCTCGTTCCAGAGCTGGTAGTAGCGGACGCGCCCCCGATAGCGGCTCACCACCGTGTACACGAAGTCCGCGAAATCCTGGTAGTCGTCCGGTGGCGCGTAGGGGCCCACCGTGTCTCCCTGGGCCCGGCTCCACGCCGGGGGGTTGCTGAGGCGGACGATGAGCTCCATCCCATACTGCTCGGCCAGCGCGACGATGTGGTCGTACTTGTCCCAGGCCGAGCGATAGGGCTCGTGCCGCCGGTCCTGGAAGTCCCCCTTGCCGTGGATCTCGATGTCCTCCCAGGGGAACTCCTGGCGCAGCCAGTAGAAGCCCGCGTCCGCGGCCATCCGCACCGCGCGCTCCCGTTTGGCCGGGTCCACCTCCTGCTCCAGGAAGACGTTCACGCCGAAGGGGTTCACGTCCGCGTGGGGCCCCACCGCGTCGGGAGCCAGGTTCAGGCCCGGCCGCAGCCGGTCGCCGGCCAGGTCGGTGAGGCCTTTCACCTGGGCCAGGTAGGCCTCCTCGCCGGTCCACTGCCACATCCACTGTCGGGCCGGGGGCGTGGCCAACAACAAGAGGGCCAGCCCCCCCACCACCAGGAGGCCGGCCCCCAGAGAGAGGCTCTGGGCCGCGGCGCGGTGCAGCCGGGCATGGGCGGACATGGCTACTCCACCCGGAGCACCTCGAACTCGATCTCGCCGCCGGGCGTCTCCACCGTCACCCGCTCCCCGGCCCGCCGGCCCAGGAGGGCCTTGCCCAGCGGGCTCACGTTGCTGATGCGCCCGTTCATGGGGTCCACCTCCACCGAGCCCACGATGACGTAGGTCTCCTCCAGGTCGGTGCCCACCTCCCGCACCACCACCGTGCTGCCCAGCTGCACCGAGCCATCCGAGGAGCCGTTCTCGTCGATCACCTGGGCATTGCGGAGCTGGGCCTCCAGCTCGCGGATGCGGCCCTCCAGGAAGGCCTGGGCGTTCTTGGCCTCGTCGTAGCCCGCGTTCTCGCTGATGTCGCCCTCGGCCTTGGCCTCCGCGATCTGCCGGGCCACCTCCTTGCGGCGCACGTTCTTCAGGTAGTCCAGCTCGGCCTTCAGCTTCTCCAGACCGTCCCGGGTGAGGTAGACGGGTTCCTGAGTCATGGCTTCCTTCCCTAGTACTCAGTCAAGTATATTTTGATACAAAATGGGGGTTGTGGTACACTGGGGGGCTTCCAAATCTTGACGAAAGGAGAAGCCCCAATGGGACGCCCCAAGGAATACGCGGTCCATCTGAGTC
>JALSIX010000043.1 GCA_026989655.1 Caldilineaceae bacterium | reverse complement strand
AAAACATCCGGGCGGGCGGGCCGGCAGCTCCTGGTGGGGCGCGTCGCCGGCCGGCTCGAACGCGGTCGCGTCGCCGAGCTGGATGAGCTTCTCCACGGGATCGGGCGCGATGCGGAACTCCATGCCTCCAGTATACGAACATGTGTTCGAAAAGTCAAGCGGGGCAGGGCCCCGAAGATTGCGCTCTCGGGGAGATCGTGTCACAATAGCTTTCGCGTCACCGCTCTTGCGAAGAGCGTCCACATCCCCTGGGCCTTTGGGCCCCATCTTTCCCGAGGAGCACCCCATGCGCGCGGTGGTACAGCGAGTCCGCCAGGCCAGTGTGACCGTGGACGACGAGTGCGTGGCCCAGATCGGCACGGGCTTCCTGGTCCTGCTGGGCATCACCCACACGGACACGGGCCGGGAAGCGGACTGGTTGGCCCGGAAGATCGCGGGCCTTCGGGTCTTCGAGGACGAGGCCGGCAAGATGAACCGATCCCTGGCCGACGTGGGGGGCGCTGTCCTGGCTGTGAGCCAGTTCACCCTCTATGCGGACATGCGCCGGGGGCGGCGGCCCAGCTTCGTGGACGCGGCCCGCCCCGAACAGGCACAGCCCCTCTACGATCGCTTCTGCAACACCCTGGCCCAACAGGGCCTCTCGGTGGCCCGGGGCGTTTTCCGGGCCCACATGCAGGTGGCCCTGGTCAACGATGGGCCGGTGACCCTCTGGCTGGACACCGCAGAGCTCCTGGGTCCGGCCGCCTGACCCCCCAGCACAGCGGAGCGGCCACCTGCCCAGGTGGCCAGGTGTGAACCTATCCGCCCTGTCGGTTGTGACAGATTTCACCGCTGCTATACTGGGAGCCACAATTCGCTCCCTTGCCACGCGCGCCTCCCCTGCACCGCGCGCCTGTGCCCGGTTGCGGCCGGGCATGGACGGCTGAGCGTCTTGTTGCCTTCGATCGGTTTCCGTTCCATCCCTTTTCCACTCAGCCTACCGGAGTACGTCTATGCGAACGGACAGCCCATGGATCCGGATTGGTGGGCCGGTTCTGGGGGTGCTTCTCCTGCTGATCGCCGCCGTGGCGGTGACGAATCGGGTCCAACGGGCCCGGGAAGAAGCGGCCAGGACCGGCGCCGAGAGCCCAGCCGCCGTGGAGGAGGCGGCTCCCGCAGCCGCAGAGACCGCTCCAGAGGAACCTGCCCCCGAGGAGGCCACCCCTCCTGAGGAGACCGGCGCCCCGACCCCCGAGGAGCCCCCCGCGGCCCCGGCCGCGCCCGGGCAGGCGGGCCAGGCCCTGGCACCTCCCCAGGTGGTCAGCGCCTTCAACAAGGGAGGCTGCGCGGGATGCCATGTCATCCCGGGGGTCCCTGGGGCCACCGGCAGGATCGGCCCCGACCTCTCCACCATCGGCGTGGATGCGGCCACCCGCATCCCAGGGATGGACGCGGAGGCCTACATTCGCCAGTCCATCCTGGATCCCAACGCGTTCATCGCCCCGGACTGTTGGGGCCGGGAGTGTCCGGCCGGCGTCATGCTCCAGACCTTCGCGGAGAGCCTGAGCCCAGAGGACCTGGAGACCATGGTGGGCTACCTGCTCACCCTGGGCACCGGCCAGGAACCCCTGGCCGAGGCCGCCGAGCCGGAACGGCAGGGCATCCCGGTGGCCCTGCCGCCGGAGTCGGTGTTGGAGCCCTTCATGCCCCTGCCCAAGGAGCCCCCCTCCGAGGCCCAGATCACCCTGGGCAAGTACCTCTTCTTCGACAAGCGCCTGTCGGGCAGCGTGGCCCTGAGCTGTGCCTCCTGTCACCAGCCAGACAAGGCCTTCACCGACGGCCAGGAGCTCAGCCGAGGCTTCCCCTCCACCCAGTACTTCCGCAACACCCCCACGGTCTACAACACCGCCTTCATGGAATACCTCTACTGGGACGGCCGCATGGACGGCGGGGACATGGCCACCCTGGTGCGGGATCACCTGACCGAGGCCCACTTCATGTCCATGGACGGCCGCCTGATGGTGGAGCGGCTCCGCCAGGTCCCCGAGTACATGGGACTCTTCCAGGAGGCCTTCGGCGGCGAGCCCAGCTTCGGCAAGGTCCTCAACGCCATAGCGGCCTACGTCCAGAGCCTGAACTCCCGCCCCGTGGCCTACGACCAGGCCCTGGCCGGAGACACCTCGGGATTCTCGGCCGAGGAGCTGGCCGGCTACCGGCTCTTCACGGGCAAGGCCGGCTGCAGCGAGTGCCACAGCGGGCCTCTCCTGACCGATAACCGGTTCTACAACACCGGTGTGGGGACCCGGCCGGACCTGTTGGCGGAGCCGGAGCGGCACCTGACCTTCCGGCGCTTCTTCCGCACCCTGGGCGTTCCCGACTACCGGGGCCTGCGGGAGGACGTGGGGCGCTACGCCCTGACCATGGCGGAGGCCGACCGGGGCACGTTCCGTACCCCCAGCCTCCGGGAGGTGGCCCGCACAGCCCCCTACATGCACGACGGCAGCCTGGCCACCCTGGAGGATGTGGTCCGCTTCTACGACCAGGGCGGAGGCCCGGGCCAGACCGCGGGGCTGGAGCCCCTGGGCCTGACCGACGAGGAGATCGGCCAGTTGGTGGCCTTCCTGGAGAGCCTGAGCAGCGACCTGCCCTCGGTGGAGCCGCCCACCCTGCCGGACTACGGCCTGGTTCCGCCGGGCACCGAGCCTCCGGTAGTCCCGCCCAGGGTGGAGGGCCAGGCGGCCGCGTCCGAGACCCAGCCCCCCGCCCCGCAGGAGGCCCCCGAGGCCACCCCCGGGACGGAGACACCCACCCCTGTGGCTCAGGAGGCGGCATCTCCGGCCGATGCGCCCTCGGAGGATACCACGGCCCTGGCTATCGAGGCCATGGTCAAGACCGGTTGTGGAAGCTGCCATGTGATTCCCCAGGTTCCCGGCGCGGCCGGACAGGTGGGTCCGGACCTCTCGGACATCGGCGCCCAGGCCGGAGCCCGGGTGGAGGGGATGGACGCGGTGGAGTACCTCTACCAATCCATCGTGGAGCCCAATGCGTTCGTCGCCCCCGAATGTCCGCTGGGGCCATGCCCGCCCAATGTGATGCCCGCCAACTTCGCCGACCTCCTGAGCGAGGAGGAGATCCAAGCCGTCGTCGACTTTCTCGTCACCCTGGGGAGCGGGAGGTAGACCATGATCCGAGGACGATTGCCCTGGAGCGGCCGCTGGCGGCTGCTCGTCGTCGCCGTGAGCCTGGCCCTGGCCGCCGCGGTGGCCGTGGCCTGGAGCGGAGCCCCGGCCGACGCCCAGGAGGAGGCCTATCCACCCCTGGCCCCCCTGCCGCCGGTGCCCGAACCGCCGGACAACCCCACCACGCCGGAGAAGGTGGAGCTGGGCAAACTGCTCTACTTCGATCCCCGCATGTCCGGGGACGGTTCCATGAGCTGCAACAGCTGTCACCCGGCCAGCACAGGATGGGCCGCGCCCGCGGCCATCTCCTTTGGCCCGCCGGGCACCAGCCACTGGCGCAACGCCATGACCGTGCTCAACGTGGGCTACTACACCAAGCTCAACTGGGATGGGGCCAAGAAGAGCATCGAGAACCAGAACGCGGGGGCCTGGGGCGGCGCGGTGGCCGGGAACCTGGACAAGGCCCTGGCCGAGGAGCGCCTGGCCCAGATCCCCGAGTACGTCCGGCGCTTCCGAGAGGTCTTCGGCGTGGAGTACCCCACCTGGGAGACCGCGCTCCAGGCGGTGGCCGCCTATCAGCGGACCTTGGTCACCCGGAACGCGCCCCTGCAGGCCTACCTGGAGGGGGACGAGAATGCCCTCTCGGACGCGGCCAAACGGGGCCTGGAGCTCTTCAACGGCAAGGCCGGCTGTCTCGCCTGCCACAACGGCCCCCTGGCCAGCGACGACAGCTACCACAACCTGGGGGTCCCCCCCAACCCCGAGTTCCAGACCAGCCCGTTGAAGCAGATCACCTTCCGCTTCGAGCTGGCCGCCAAAGGGGTGCCCGAGGAGGTCTACCGCACGGCCACGGACGACTGGGGGCTCTACTACGTGACCAAGCAGAAGGAGGACATCGGCAAGTTCCGCACCCCCAGCCTGTGGGATGTCTGCTACACGGCTCCCTACATGCACAACGGCGTCTTCCAGACCCTGGAAGAGGTGGTGGCCTTCTACAACGCAGGTGGCGGCGACCACCCCAACAAGGACCCGTTGATGGAGCCTCTGGGCCTGACCGCCCAGGAACAGAGCGATCTGGTGGAGCTGCTCCAGAGCTTCTGCGGTGACCCCATCACCGACGAGGCGCCGGAGCTGCCCCCCTACGGGCCCTTCCCGTTCCCCGAGGAGGAGTAAGCCATGGCATCCAAACCCAGCGAGCTGACCCCCGCGTCCCTCCAGGAGCCCCGGTGTGAGGCCGCGGATCCGGCCTTCCTGCTCAGCCGGCGCCAGTTCCTCTTCGGCGTGGGCGCCACCATGACCGTGCTCTCCATGCCGGGCTGGCTCGTCCGCCGAGGCATGCCGGCCCGGGTCCATGCCCAGGTGGCCGAGTACCCGCGCCAGACCATCGCCCGGCTCAGCGCACTGCGGACCGGCGACGTCCTGTCCTTCAACTACCCCTGGGACCATCCCCAGTCCCTGAACTTCCTGGTGAAGCTGGGGGAACGGGCCGGCGGTGGAGTGGGCCCAGACCAGGACATCGTGGCCTTCAACAGTTTCTGCACCCATCAGGGCGGGCCCATGGCCGGCACCTTCCGGGCGGACATCGGCGTGGCGGGCCCATGCCCCATCCACTGGACCACCTTCGACCTCACCCGCCACGGCATGGTGGTCAGCGGCCACGCCACCCTGGGCCTGCCCCAGATCCTGCTGGAGGTGGATGGGGACGAGATCGTCGCGGTGGGCGTGATGGGGTTGATCTTCGGCTACTACGACAACCGTGTGGACCCGAGCGCGTAGGAGGGAAGCATGCCACTGGAATACACACCCCTGGACCACGTGCCCCTGCCCCCGAAGGACGCCCAGGTGTACACCACCGCGTGCGACTACTGCATCGTGGGCTGCGGATACAAGGTGTACAGATGGCCGGTGGACGCCCCGGCCGGGGGCCCCAGGGCCGCGGAGAACGCCTTCGGGGTCGACTTCCCCAGCGGGACCCTGCGCCCCTGGGTCAGCCCCAACCAGCACAACATCGTCCGGGTGGACGGCAGAGAACACCATGTGGTGGTGGTGCCTGACTTCGAGACCCAGGTGGTGAACCGCAGCGGCAACCACTCCATCCGGGGCGGCACCCTGGCCCTGAAATGCTACAACCCGGAGACCCCCACCCGAGAGCGGCTGCTCTACCCCATGATCCGGGTGAACGGCGAGCTCCAACGGGTGGACTGGGACACGGCTCTGGAGGTCATGGCCGCGGTCTCCAAGCACGTGCTGGCCAACTACGGCGAGGCGGCCTGGGCCATGAAGACCTACTCCTACGAGTTCTTCGAGAACACCTTCGCCATCACCAAGTTGGCCTTCGGCGCGATCAAGACCCCGGCCTTCTCCCAGCACGACAAGCCGGCCATGGGCAACGACACCGCCGGCCTGGACGACAGCGGGCTGATCAACTTCAGCCCCAGCTACGACGACTGGCAGATGGCCGATGTCCTCTTCATCTCGGGCACGGACCCCTACGAGACGAAGACGGTTCTCTTCACCGAGTTCATGATGAAGGGGCCCAAGCTCATCATGGTGCTGCCCCGGCGGACGGCCGGCGTGGCCTTCGCGGAGAGCCGGGGGGGCCTCTTCCTCCAGGTGGTGCCCGGCACCGATACCCTCCTCCACCTGGCCATCAGCCGGGTCATCCTGGAGAACGGCTGGGAGGACCGGGAGTTCATCGAGCGGTGGATCGCCACCTCCTGGGAGATCAACTCGGGCATGGGCCGGGGCACCCGCAACACGCCCTGGCAGTGGCGCACCACTTGGGGCCAGTTCGGCACGGACTTCCAGGGCTACCGGGACTGGCTCCTGGGCTACGAGTGGGCCGAGCTGGACCGGGCCAGCCAGGTCACCGGTGTGCCCAAGGAGAAGATCGTCCAGGCCGCGGAGATGCTCACCGGGGCCGGGGGCGAGCGCCCCAAGGCCAGCTTCGGCCTGGAGAAGGGGAACTACTGGAGCAACAACTACCTGAACACCGCCAGCTTCACCGCGATGGCCCTCCTGTGTGGCGCAGGCAACCGGCCCGGCCAGGTCATCGGCCGCCTGGGCGGCCACCAGCGGGGCTGGATGAAGTTCGCCGGCTACCCCCGGGACAAGTCCCCGGAGAAGCTGCCCGGCCGGCGCAAGGTGGAGCTGGACCTGGACCGCTGGGTGGAGGCGGGCAAGGTCCGCTTTGCCTGGGTCATCGGTGCCACCTGGACCGCGGCCATGGCCGCCAGCCAGGAGTTCGAGCGCCGCTTCCGGGAGATGACCCGGGACAACCCCCACCAGATCACCTCCCTGGACAAGGACCGGATCATCGAGACCCTGATCCGGCGGGTGGACAGCGGCGGCATGGTGGTCACGGTCTCGGACATCTACCCGGTGGTCCCCATGGGCACCGAGTTCGCGGACATCGTGCTGCCGGCCGCGGCCTGGGGCGAGCACGACACCACCCGCTGCAACGGCGAGCGCCGCCTGCGGCTGTACAGCAAGTTCTACGATCCCCCGGGCGAGGCCAAGCCCGACTGGTGGGCCATCAGCCGCTTCGCCCAGAAGATGGGCTTCCAGGGCTTCGACTGGGAGACGGGCAACGATGTCTTCGAGGAGGCCGCCCGTTTCAGCCGAGGGGGCATCCTGGACTACTACGCGCTGGTGTGGAAGGCCAAGCAGGAGGGCAAGACCGGCCACGAGAAGCTGCGGGAGCTGGGCACCACCGGGATCCAGACCCCCATCCGGGTGGAGAACGGCGAGCTGGTGGGCACCAAGCGGCTCCACGACTCCACCCTGAAGCTGGGCTCTCCAGAGGGCCCCACCATCCACGCCAAGTGGTTGACCCACTTCCGCAGCCACACCGGCAAGGCCCTGCTCATCAAGACCCCTTGGGAGCTGTTCGGCGACTTCTTCGACTACATCAAGCCCCGCCGGGAGGAGGGCGAGTTCTGGATCACCAACGGCCGCATCAACGAGATCTGGCAGTCGGGCTTCGACGACAAGCGCAAGCCCTACATGGAGAACCGCTGGCCAGAGACCTTCGCGGAGATCCACCCCGAGGACGCTGCCCGCCTGGGCATCGAGAGCGGCGACTACATCCGCATGTACTCGGATCGGGTGCTCATCCAGACCGGCGGCTTCAACCGGGTGAAGCCCGAGGAGATGCGCTTCACCTGGCTGCTGGAGAACGGCTACATCCGCTTCGGCAAGGCCGACGTCCAGGCCGTGGCCATCGTCACCGATGCTGTGCCCCCCGGCCTGATCTTCACCAACTTCCTGGAGCCCGGCAGCCCGGCCAACAGCCTGGTCCACCGGGTGCCGGATCCCATCACCAACCGATATCGCTTCAAGCTGGGCACCGGCAAGGTGGAGCGCATCGGTGAATCGCCCTACAAGGAGGACTTCCGCTTCATGACCTTCAAGCCCCGAGACGTGGGCTGAGCCTTCCGCGCGCGGCCCTGACCGCACCGCCGATCGCCTCGCCGGGGTCCCGGCTCGCCCCATGTGGGCAGCGGGGACCCCGGCTTTTTCCATGTCCTGGCTCTCGATGTCCTCAAATGGGAATCCACGGGAAGATGTGGGCGAGCGGCTGGATAGAGGGGCGCACCTTCCGGAGCGCCCGGATCGTAGGCCCGGGGCGCGGCCGTCTCTGCTCGGAACAGGGCCTCAGCGGAGCCGTTCTACCCGGCCGTCCACCCAGCGCCAGCGGCCCTCGCCGTGAGCGCCCCAGGCCATGGCCTTGAGGGGCTGGACCGCGATGATGGTGTCGTAGGTCGTGTCTGCGACGATGTCCCAGCCGTACTTGGCCTGGAACAGAGGGGCGATGGCGACCTCGGCCTCGGGGGCCAAGCGGGCGATCCCTTCCAGGACGAAGACGTTCATGGGGTCGGGCAGGGCCAGGCTCACGTGGGGATGGACCTGGATGTTGTGGGTCCGCACCGCGGTGCGGGTGGTGACCACGTACACGGTTCCCTGGTACCACACGTGCCAGATGGGGGCCAGGTGGGCGCGGCCGTCCGCGCGGGTGCTCGCGAACCAACAGCAGTCCGCTTGGGCGAAGGCCTCGAGAAGCGGCTCCAGACGGGCTTGGGCAGACGAAGACATGGTCAGACCTCAGGGAATGCCTGGAGAATGCAAGGGGGGCGCGGGGCCTGCCGTCCCTTCGGCCATGGCCACGTGCATGCCGTCGCCCCGGCGCGAGGAACCCGGTGGCCTTCGCGGGCTCAGCCCTCCTCCACCCGTATCTGGCTGATCCCGTCGACCTTCTCCACCCGGATGACCTGGTCCGTGGCCTGCTCGAAGGTGTCGTCGTGGCTGATGACGAAGAGCTGGTGGAAGCCCTGGATGCCCAGGATCTGTTGGGCCAGCGCGTCCCGGCGCACCTCGTCCAGGTTGGTGGTGGGCTCGTCGAAGAAGGCCACCTGGATGTCGCTCATCTCCCGCAACAGGGCCAGGCGGACGGCCAGGGCGGCGCTCATCTGTTCGCCCCCCGAGAGCTGGCCGAAGGGGCGTTCCCGGCCCTCCACCATCAGGACGATGCCGTAGTCCTCTTGCCAGCGGAGTTCTCGGCTGTAGTCCTGCATGATCTCCGCGAAGATCTGGTTGGCCCCATGGCTGATCTGTTCCACCAGGGCACGGGTCACGTAGGGGCCGGCCTCTTTGAGGAGGTTGCGCAGGTAGGCCAGCAGCTCCTCCTGTTCCTGGAGCCGGGCCCATCTCTCTCGCGCGTGGGCCAGCTCCTGGGCCCGCTGCTCCAGCTCCTGGATCTCCTGCTCCACCTGGGCCAGCCGGGCCCGATGCTCCTCCCCGCGGGTGGCCGCGGCCTGGCGCCGCTCCCGCAGCTCCTGTTCCTGGGCTCGGAGCTGGGCCAGATGTTCTGGGTCAAAGCTCTCGACCAGCTGGGCCAGGGCTTTCTCCTGGGCGGCCAGGCGCGCCTGGGCCTGTTCCAGGGCCTCCTGGGCTCGGTACACCTCCTGCTCCCGTTCCGGCACCCGCTCGGCCAGGGCCAGGTGGCGCCGGTAGAGGTCGTCGGCCTCCCGGTGGCGGGCCAGCTCCTGGGCCACGTCCTCCAGGTCCCGGTCCAGGTGTCGGTAGCCCTGGAGGAGGCCCTCCAGGGCGGTCCGCTGCTGGTGGAGGGCGGCCTCCTCCTGGCGGACTGCATCCAGCCGTTGCTGGAGGGCCGTTGCCTGGGCTGCCTGGGCCGCCGCGAGCTCCCGTTCCCGCCGGGGATCCCCCAGCTCCCGGAGCTCGGCCTGGATCTCCTGGACCCGTTTCTCGGACCCTGTCAGCCCGTCCAGGGTCTCCTGGAGGGTTTCCAGGCGTTTCCGGAGGGCCGCGACCCGCTCCTGGGCCTGGCGCTGTTCCTCGGGGCGGGGCAGCTCTCGGAGCACCCGGCGCAGGCCTGCCAGCTCCTGTCGGCCGGTCTCCAGGGCCTGTTGGCCGGCCGCGATGCGTTCCAGAAGGGTCGCGAGCCGTTCCTGGAGCTCGGCCTGGCGACTTCGGTTCCGCGCCAGGAGCTGGGCCCGGTGTTCCGGGGTCAGGGGCTGCTCGCACAGGGGACACTGGGCCGTGTCCAGGCCCTCCAGCTCGGCCTCCTGTCGGGCCAACGCCTCCAGCTCTGCCTGGACCTGGGCCCGTTCATCCTGGGTCGTGCGCAGGGCCGCTTCCAGCTCCTGGAGCCGGGCTTCCTGGGCGGCCTCCTGCGCGGTGAGCTCGGGCAGCCGGGCCAGGGCCTCCTCCAGGTGGGCCAGCCGTTCCCGGGCCGCGGCCAGTTCCTGGGCCACTCGCTCGGCCTCGCCCCGGAGAGCGGCCTGGCGTTCTACCTGGCGTTCCGCTTCCCGGAGCGCGTTCTCCAGGGCCTCTTGGTGGGCTGCCGGTTCGGCCAGCTCCTCCGCTCGTCTCTGGGCGGCGTGGGCCTTCTCCAGGGCCTCCTCCAGGTGGGCCAGCCGTTCCCGGGCCGCGGCCAACTCCTGGGCCACCTGGTCCTGCTCTCTCTGCAGTTTCCGGCGCTCCCGGTCCAGGCGGAGCAGCTCCTGTTGCCGGGCCTGGGCTGCCTGGTAGGCCCGATGTCCTTCCCGGTGGGCCTCCACCATGGCCTGGGCCTCCAGGGCCTCGGCCAGGTGGCGTTGGGCCGTGTCCCGCTGGCGTTGCCAGCTCGCCACTTCTCCGCGGAGCCGTTCCACGGCCTGTTCCTGTTCCTGGACCTGGTCCTCCAGGGTCTCGGCCTGGGCGCGCTGGGCCCCCACCCGGACCAGCTCGGCCTCCAGGGCCTTCAGGGCCTCTTCCTGTTCCTGGATGCTTCGGATCAGCCGGGCCGCCTCCTCCCGCAGGCCCTCCAGCCGCTCCACCCGGGCCTCCAGCCCCCGGATGGCCAGGAGCTGTGCCTCCTGGCGCTTCCTGAGCAGGTTCAGCGGCTCCAGCAGCCGGTCGAAGGCCTGACGGTACTCCTCCACCCGCAGGAGGGGATTGAAGATATGCTGGCGGTGGGTCGGGGTCTCCAGAAAGGCCGCGGTGAAGGTCCCCTGGGGCACGCCCACCGCGTTGCGGAAGAGATCGTCCAGCCGGATGGATTCGTCCACCCCCAGATGTTCGTGCAGGAACTGGAGGACGTCTGCCTTGCCCTCGGCCCGCTTGCGTTCCTCCCTGGGGTCGTAGACGTAGTACTGGTTGCTGGCTCCGCACTGGCGGACCACCTGGTATTCCTGCCGGTCCAGGCTGCTGAGAAAGGCCACCGTCACCCGGGCCCAGCGGGCTCCTTCCCGGACCAGGTCTCCCAGGGTCATGTTCGGGGGGCGGTGGTCGAACAGGGCAAAGCCGATGGCCTCCAGCAGGGTGGTCTTACCGGCCCCATTGTGGCCCAGGATCACGTTGGTGCCCGGCACGAACTCCACCGTGGCGTGGGCGTAGCTCTTGAAGTTCTCCAGGGTCAGCGAGCGCAACAGCATGTTGGATGGTGGATGATGAAGCCGTGGACAGCTGCCGTGGAGGGCCCACCGGAAGGGTGGATCCGTTCTCTAGCTTACCCCAGGGCGACTCCGGTGCCAAACCCGCGGTCGTCGGGGGCATGGGCTGGGCCGATCCGGTTCGTCGATGGGCCTGGCTCAGCTCCCGGGTCCGGTGGAGGAAGCCGCGGCGGCCTCCAGCTCTGCCAGGATGGCCTCCGGCGCGATCTCCTTGTCCAGGGCCAGCCGTTTCAAGTTCAGGAGCACCTGGGTCCAGTGGGCGGTGTCCCGCTGGAAGCGGGCATCGCGGGCCAGCAGGTCCTCCAACACGGCCCTTTCCAGCGCGGCCCGCCCCAGCCCACGGTCCCCCCGGACCGCGTATTCGGCGGGCTGGGCCGCGTTCTTCACCTGGGCCAGGAGGGGATCGAAGGCCTCCTGGAGCGCGTCCTGCAGGGGTTCCAGGTCCAGGCTCAGGCGGTCGAAGGGCAGCACGCCGCTCAGGCGGAGCTCCACCACGGGGCGTCGGCTTCGGTGGGTCTCCTGGGTTTCTTCGGCGGCAGGCCGATATCCCCGTTCTTCGGCCTGGCGGAAGACGTACTCCCGAACCTGGCGGACCAGGTCCTCCGGCCCGGCCACGTGGTCCACCGAGAAGCGCAGGCGGAGGAAGGGACGCCGAGGAGGGCGGTGTAGGGTGACCTGGTGGGCCGGGATCCCGGGTTCCCGGGGGCGGTCGGTGTCCACCTCCACCAGGTAGTATCCCCGATCCTCCCAGGCCACCTCCTCCATGGAACAGGTCTCCAGGCTGCCGGGGTTGAAGATCCAGTGGTCGTGTTGGAAGGGTTTGTGGATGTGGCCCAGGGCCAGGTAGTCCACGAAGGGTCGGAGGGCGGCCAGTTGTCGATGGGTCAGGCCGCCCCTCTGGCCGGGGAGCACCCCTTCCACCCCCGCGTGGGTCATGAAGACGGTGTACGCCACGCCCTGGCGGTCCTCTTCGGCCAGGGCCTCCACCACGGCCTCCAGGGCTTGGGGCGTGGAGGCGCCCAGGTAGCGCATGCCGTAGACCCGGAGGCCGGGCACCGGCTCCACGAACGCGCCGGGGGGGCGCCGTTGATAGGGGGGCAGCACGGCCTTGCCCTGGGTGAAGATGGGGTTCAGCAGGATCAGCAGCTCCTCTTCGGCCAGGAAGCGCATCCAGCCGATGGCATCCCGGTAGTAGGCCAGTTCGTGGTTCCCCTCCACCGCGATGCAGGGGATCTCCGCATCGCGGAGGATCTCCAGCCCGCGCACGGCATGGTGGAGGGTCAGCGCGTCGATGCTCCGTTTCTGGAACAGGTCTCCTGCCAGGAGGACGAAGTCCACCGCGTGTTCCACCGCGGCCCGGCAGACGGCCTGGAGGGCCCGGGAGAAGTCGTTGTACCGTTCCCGATTTCCGTACTGGTAGTATCCCAGATGGCAGTCCGCGAAGTGGAGGAAACGTGCGCGCACGGGTCGAACCTCCTGGATCCAGTGCTTCATAGGGCGGCCCATGGGAGGAGCACGGGCCGACGATAGGGGCCGAGAGAGGGGGCGCTGCTGGGAGGACGTGGTGGTCGGGTCCGTCTCGCCCCCTCAGCGATCTTCCTGGGGCCCTTTCTCCTCGTCTTCCGTCTCCAGAGCTCTTCCTGCTTCCTGCAGGTCTCCCTGGCGCAGCAGCCGCTGTATCAGGGCCTCCTCCTCGGTCCGGCTGCGGACCTGACCATCCACCCGGGCTGCCCGCAGGGCGGCCAGGAGCCGGGCGTACAGGGGGCCTCGGGGCAGCCCCATGGCCTGGAGGTCCACGCCGGTGAGCTCGGGGCGCACGTGGCGCCACTCCTCTCGATAGCGAATGAGCCGTTCTTCCAGGAGGGGGTGGTCCTCCGCGATGGCCAACACCAGCCACACCGCTGGGCGGGTCCGTTCCAGGAGGGCCACCACCCGGCTGGGTGGGGTCTCCGGCCGGAGCAGCTCGGGCACCTGGGGCTTGACCTGTCCGAGCTGGCGCATGAGCCGCTGGGTCTCTCGACGCAGCCGCAGGCGTTCGTCCAGCTCCTGGATCACCTGGGCCAGCCGTTCCGGCGGCTCCTGGGGGCCGGGGAGGCAGGGATACGTCCACAGGCTCCAGTAGATCCGCTCCAAGGGGTCGCCCTCCGGCGGCTCTGTGGCCCCCTGGGCCAGGGGGTGTCCTTGGGCCAGGGCCTGGCGCAGCCGCTGGAAGCGTTGGGCCAGGCTTCCATTTCCCTGGAGGCAGGGGTGGATCTGCTGCAGCACGCCCAGTTCGTCCAGGCGTTGGAGGGAGCGTTCCGGTCTCTCCTCCTGGAGGATGCGTTCGAGCTCGTGGCGGATCCGGGCCGGTGTCACCCGGCGCAGCAGGTCCACCGCGTCTTGCAGCAGCTCCAGGGTGCGTTCCTCGATCTGGAAGCCGAAGCGCTGCTCGTAGCGGACAGCCCGGAGGATCCGGGTGGGGTCCTCCACGAAGCTCAGGCTGTGGAGGACCCGGATCACGCCGGCCCGGAGGTCGGCCAGGCCGCCGTAGAAGTCCAACAGCTCGCCCCAGCGATCCGGTGTCAGGGAGATGGCCAAGGTGTTGATGGTGAAATCCCGTCGGTGCAGGTCCAGCTTGATGCTGCCCTGTTCCACCGTGGGCAGCACCGTGGGTTCGGCGTAGAACTCCTTGCGAGCGGTCACCAGGTCCAGGTGGGGGGGCAGGTGGTTGGCCTCCTGGGTCAGCTCGGCGCAGCGCAGGGGGTGTTCGGGCTCGTCCAGGATCCACTTGGCCGTGCCGAAGCGTCTGTGGGCGACCACCCGGCCTCCACAGCGTTCCTGGAGCTTCCGGGCCACCTGGATGGCATTCCCTTCCACCACGATGTCCACGTCCACCAGGCCTCGATCCGGGGTCACCCGTCCCAGGAGCAGGTCTCGGACAAAGCCTCCTACCACGTAGGCGGTGTAGCCCTGGGCCATGGCTTCCTGGCCTACCAGGCGCAACAGCCGGTGTTGGGCCGGGGTCAGGGTCTGTTCCAGGGCCTGGGCCAGGTTGGGCGGTGGGGGTTCGGCCGGATGGCCCTGGCCCCACAGCTTGAGCAGGTCGGTCCGGGTCACTATGCCCACCAGGCGTCCCTCCGCGTCCACCACCGGGATCTGGCCCCACCCGGTCTCCACCATGAGGCGGCTGAGGGCCTCCACCGGGGTGGAGGGGTGCACGGTGTGGTGGCCGGGGCGCATGATCTTGCGGACCGGCAGGTGGCCCAGGCGGTGGTCCAGGGCCCGATCGGCCTCCCGACGGGTGAGGATGCCCACCACCTGTTCCTCTCCGGGGGCCTCTCGGGCCACCACGGGCGCGCCCTCGTGGCCGTAGCGCCGGAGCCGGCGCACGGCCTCTTGGATGGGGGTGTCGGGGGAGACGGTGAGGGGGCGTCCTCGGCTCATGATGTGGGCCACGGTGACCGGCGGCCGCACATAGCGGGGCAGGAGCTCCAGGATCTGCCGTCTCACCGTCTCGGGGTCCGTGTCTCGCAGGAGCGCGGCCGCGGCCCGGGTGTGGCCACCGCCGCCCAGGGCCTCGGCCACCGCGCCCACGTCCACCCCGTCGGTGGTGCTCCGGGCCACCACCTGGACTCGGTCGCCCAGGTCCACCACGAGAAAGAGGGCGTCGGGCTCGTAGAGCTCGCGGAGCTTGTGGGCCAGGGCGCTGAGCTCGTCCTGGAACTCCGGGGCCACCGCGGTCGCGAGGACCACGCTGTGGCCCCCGATGCGGTGGTGTTGGCTGTTCTCCACCAGCTTCTGGTACAGGGCCTGTTGTTCGGGGCTGAGGGGGAAATGGGTGAACCGGTGGACCACCTCCAGGTTGGCTCCCTGTTCCACCAGCCAGGCCGCACAGCGGATGTCCCGGTGGGTGGTGGAACGGTAGAGCAGGCTGCCGGTGTCCTCGTAGATGCCCAGGGCCAACAGGGTGGCCTGGAGGGGGGTCAGGTCCACGCTCTGGACCATGAGCTTCTCCACCAGGAGGGTGGTGTTGGCCCCCACGGTGTAGGGCCGAAAGCCGGCCTCCCACTCCTGCCAGCCCGGCGGCAGGGGCTCCTGGCTCTCGTGGTGGTCGATGACCAGGTAGCGGGTGTGCGGGTCCATGCCCTTCACCGCGTTGGCGCTGCGGGTGTCCACCAGGATGGCCGTCTCCACATGGCCTCGGGGAAGCTCGTGGGGCTCCAGGAAGGGGAAGTGGTTCCGGTAGAGGGCCAGGAAGGCCTGGACGTTGCGGTTGCGCTGGCGGGGGAGGACAGGAAGGGCGCCGGGGAAGACCCGGGACGCGGCGTGGAGGGACGCGAGCGCGTCGAAGTCCGCGTGTTCATGGGTCAGGACAACCGTCAGCTCCGCCATGGGGACGATCCCCGCGCGGGGTTTCGGGCCCGGGCTCGGGTCTTGGCGCTCACGCGAGGCCGGCCCGTTCCAACAGGGCGCGGGCGGCCCGGTTGTGCTGCGCCACCAGCTCCAGCACGTCCACGTGGACGGGGACGCCCTCCTCCACCAGCACGCGCCCGTGGACCAGGGCAAAGTCCACGGGCTGGGGGTGGCAGAAGACCAGCGCGGCCACCGGATCGTGGACCGCGGCGCCCGCGTAGGCCAGGGCCTCCAGGTCGAAGGCCACGATGTCCGCGGCCATGCCCGGGGCCAGCGCGCCGATGTCGTCTCGGCCCAGGACGGCTGCGCCGCCCCGGGTGGCCATCTCCAGGGCCTCCCGGGCGGTCATGGCCTGAGGATGGCCCAGGACCCGCTGGAGGAGCAGGCACTGGCGCACCTCGGCCAGCATGTGGCTGCTGTCGTTGGACGCGCTGCCGTCCACCCCCAACCCCACGGGCACCCCCGCGTCCCGCATGGCTCGCACCGGCGCGATGCCGCTGGCCAGGCGCATGTTGCTGGTGGGGCAGTGGGCCACGCCGGTGCGGGTGCGGGCGAAGCGGAGGATCTCCCCGGGGGCCAGGTGTACGCAGTGGGCATGCCACACGTCGTCGCCGATCCAGCCCAGCATGGCCGCGTACTCGCCGGGTCGGGTGCCGAAGCGCTCCAGGCAGAAGCGCTCCTCGTCCCGGGTCTCGGCCAGATGGGTGTGCAGGTGCACGTCCATCTCGGGACCAAAGGAGCGGGCCAGGACCGCGCTCTGGCGCATGAGCTCGGGGGTCACGCTGAAAGGGCTGCACGGGGCCAGGACGACTCGACGCATGGCGTAGGGGGCCGGATCGTGGTAGGTCTCCACTACCCGTCGGCTGTCCCGCAGGATGGCCTCCTCCTCCTCGCACACCCGATCCGGGGGCAGGCCTCCCTGGCTCTCACCCAGGCTCATGGAGCCCCGGGCCCCGTGGAAGCGGACGCCCACGGCCTCCGCGGCCTCGAACTGGTCGTCCAGGCGGCAGCCGTTGGGCCACAGGTAGTGGTGGTCGCTGGTGGTGGTGCAGCCGCTGAGCAGCAGTTCGGTCAGCGCGAGCCGGGTGCTGATGCGCACGTCCTCGGGGGTCAGCTCGGCCCAGATGGGGTAGAGGGTCTTCAGCCACTGGAAGAGGCCCACGTCCTGGGCCGAGGGGATGGCCCGGGTCAGGGTCTGGTAGAAGTGGTGGTGGGTGTTGACGAGGCCGGGCAGGACGATCTTGCCCTGGGCGTCGATGCGGTGGGTCACCCGCTCGCGCCAGGTGTCCGGCAGCTCGGCCGTGGCGCCCACCCACTCGATGCGATGGCCCTGGACCAGCACCGCGCCGTCCCGGATCTCCCGGCGTCGGTCGTCCATGGTCACCAGCAGGTCTGCGTGGCGGATCAGGGTCACTGGGGGGGTGGTCATGGTGTCGAGGTTCCCGGTGGGAAGCGGTCCAGGCCGCGCTCTTGCACGATCCGCTCCAACAGCCGTTCCAGGGCCGGGCGGAGCAGCGCGTAGACCTCCTGGTAGCGGCCGGTGTAGTAGGGGTCGGGCACATCCCCCCGGTCGGCCGGAGAGGGGTGGACGAAGTCCAGCAGCCGGGCCACCTGGGCCCGGGGCCGGCCATGTCGGGCCATCCGCTCCAGGTAGGCCAGGTTCTCCCGGTCCATGGCCAGGACGTAGTCGAACTCCTGGAGGTCGCTGGGATCTACCTGGCGGGCCTGCTGGCCGTCCCAGGGGATGCCCTGGTCGCGCAGCACGGCCTGGGTGCGGGGATGGGGCGGCTCGCCCACGTGCCAGGCTCCGGTCCCTGCGCTGTCCACGTGGATTCGGTCTGCCAGCCCTTGTTGGGCCACCAGATGGCGGAAGATGGCCTCGGCCATGGGCGAGCGGCAGATGTTCCCCGCGCAGACGAACAGCACTCGAACGGGTTCCATGGTCTTCGGCGGTCCCTCCTCAGGATATCTCGGGATGGGCGGTGCTCGGGCGGTGGCTCTCGGCCTCCTGGGCCGCGGGGCTCCGGGCGGGCCGGGGCTCCGCTCCGCTCTGCATCCGGTCCAGGCAGACCACTGTGGGGGTGCGGTCCGCGTCGTCCAGCAGGGTGTCCAGCTCCTCCAGGGTGAGGGGGCGGCCCTTTCCGGCCAGGGCCACCAGCGCGGCCTCCACCACGTTGGTGCCGAAGGTGCGCCCTTCCAGCCGGGGGGTGGTGGTGACCAGGCAGGCCACCCCCCGGTCCTGGAGGAGGGCCACGTCCTCGGGTGTGGTGGTGTTGGTGACCACGATCTTGCCCTCCAGCCGCTCGGGCAGGTGTCGGCGGATGTAGTGGAAGTCGTCCGCGATGACCGTGGCCCAGGCGTACTGGCTGCGGAACCGGGGCACGATCCGCTCCTGGGCGGGGCCCGTGGGATAGAGCCATTCGAAGGGCAGCCGGCCCATGATGGGCAGGACCAGGGGAGCCAGGAGATGCAGGGCGCTGAGGCTGCGCAGGAAGACCGGGATGCCCAGGCCGAAGGCCAGATCGCCGAAGCGGAGCTGGTAGCCGGCCTCCAGAAAACCCAGGGCCATGTGGTAGCGGGCCACGCCCACACAGAAGAGCGCCCGCCGGGGATGTACCGGCCCGGGCAGGAGGGGCTCCATGCGTCGGGCCGTCTCTCGCTCCACCAGCTTGCGGATGCCGCTGCCGTCCACCACCGGAGTCCGAAGGCCCTCCACCAGGCGGGCCACCGAGTGGAGGGGGTAGTATCGGTGGTTCACCTCCAGGCCCAGGTCCGCGCCGCCGAAGCCAAAGGCGTCCACCTGGCCGTCCAGCTCCAGGAAGAGCTGCCGCATGCGGCCCTGGTCCCCGTCCGTGCCGATGCGTTCCAGCACCACGGGCTGGCCCTTGAGCACGGTCTCCACGCGCTTGTCCCGTCGGCTGCTGCCCAGGCTGATGGACACGGCCCGTTTCACGTCAGATCACCCCTGTGGCCTTGCCCGCGCGCACGAAGACATCCAGCGCGAAGTCGATGTCCTCGGGGGAGTGGGCCGCGGTGACGTTGGCCCGCAGCCGGGCCGTGCCCTCGGGCACGGCCGGCGGCAGCACCGGGAGGACGAAGACGCCGTGGTCCTGGCAGTAGCGGGTCATGGCCATGGCCCGCTCCTCGGTGCCCACCATGATGGGCACGATGGGGGTCTGGGTCTGTCCGGTGTCGAAGCCGGCCTCCTGCAGCCCCTGGATGAAGCGGCGGACGTTTCGGGTCAGGATGCGGTTCCGCTCGACGCCCTCCTCCTCCAGGACGTGGAAGGCCTCGATGACGGCGGCCACCACCGGTGGGGGCAGGGCCGCGCTGAAGATGAACCCTCGGGCGGTGTGGCGCAGGTAGTTGATCAGCTTGGCATCGCCCGCGATGTAGCCGCCCAGGCCCGGGATGGTCTTGCTCAGGGTGCCCATCTTCAGGTCGATGGCCCCGGGCAGGTCGAAGTGCTCCTCGATGCCGCGGCCGGTCTTGCCCAGGACCCCCAGGCTGTGGGCCTCGTCCACCATCAGGCGGGCGTTGTATCGGCGGCACAGCTCCACCGCGGCCGGCAGGTCGAAGATATCCCCGTCCATGCTGAAGACCGCGTCCGCGACCACCAGCTTGCCGGCGCTCTCGGGGGCCCGTCGGAGCAGACGTTCCAGGTCGTCCATGTCGTTGTGGCGGAAGCGACGGAACTCCCCTCGGGCCAGAAGGCAGCCGTCCACAATGCTCGCGTGGTTCCACTTGTCTGACAGGACCCAGTCTCCCCGGCCCACCAGGGCGCTGATGGTGGCCAGGTTCGTCATGTAGCCTGTGCTGTAGACGATGGCCTCCGCTCGGCCCGCGAACCGGGCGATGGTCTGCTCCATCTCCACATGGAGGTCCAGGGTGCCGCCCAGGATGCGGACGCCGTGGGTGCCCGTGCCGTACTTCTCCGCGGCGGCCTGGGCCGCGGCCACGATCCGGGGATGGTTGAGGAGGCCCAGATAGCTGTAGGTGGCGAACATCAGCTTCCGGCGCCCCTCGGTCCACACCCATGGGCCCTCGATCCGCTCCACGGGCTGGAAGTAGTAGTACATGTGTTGGGCCTTGGTCTCCTGGGCCCGTTCCCACATGGCCTCGATCTTCCGGGTGAACCCGTCCTGGCGTGGTGCACCCCAGCCGCCCTGGGAGGCCGACAGAGCCCCGGGGGCGTCGTCCGGCGTCCGATGAGGGGCGGTAGGCTGGGCAAGAGACTGGTCCATGGGCTCTCTCACGTTTCTGGGCTCAGCACCCGAGGGAGCGCCCGGCGGCGGTGGCGGGTCCGCAGGTGTGCTGGGACAGGTGGCGTTGGCAGTTGAGGGCATTGTAGCGTAAAGTATAGGAGGAGGCAAAAGGATCGAGGGGAAAGGGGGGGTTCCAGACCGGTCGGCAAGGTGGCAGAAGCACCGCTGACTGGGGCGGGAACGAGGGGCACCTGTCCGCACAGCTCCAACCGTTGTGGGATGCCCGGAGGAAGCTCCCGACCGCCGTCGTGGCCCCTGGGGCCGCCTCTTTCCAAGATCCAGTCCGTCCCGTCGTTCCCACCTCTGTCCAGGAGCGTCTGCCATGGTCACATCCTCGGAGCCCCCTGGAGGGCTGCCTCGAACCGCCCGTCCGCAGACCTGGCCTCCCTTCATGCCCCATCCCTGGATCCGGGCAGGCCATGTCCAGACCCTGTTGGCACGTTGGCTTCCCAGGGGGCCCGTCACCGTCACCCAGGGCGAGCAGCCGGTACTGGTGGACGCGGGCCCGGACCATTCGGGCTTCGATCCCGGGGCCCCTGTGCGCCTGCTGGCCTTCTACACGCCTCGCCAGACTCCGGGGCCCCGGCGGGGTCTGGTGTTGCTCCTCCACGGCTGGGAGGGATCCAGCCATTCCAGCTACAACCTGCTTCTGGGCAGCCGGCTGGTCCAGGCAGGCTACGATGTGGTCCGCCTGAACCTGCGGGATCACGGGCCGACCCACCACCTGAACCGGGGGCTTTTCTACGCCACCCTCATCCAGGAGGCCCACCTCGCGGTGCAACGCATCGCGGAGTGGGCCCAGGGCGATCCCGTCCATCTGGTCGGCCCTTCCATGGGCGGGAACTTCGTCCTGCGCATGGCCATCCGCCATGCCCTCCACCCGATCCCCTATCTGGCCCGGGCCATCGCCATCAACCCGGTCCTGGACCCGGCCCGGACCACCCGGGCCCTGGACCGGAACTGGCCCTATCTCCTCTACTTCCGTCGACGTTGGCTGCGTTCCCTGCGCCGGAAGCAGCGCCTCTTCCCCGACCTCTACGACTTCACCGAGCTGGAGTCCATCCGTCCCATGTGGGAGATGACCGCCTGGGTCCTGGCCCGGTACAGCCCCTATTCGGACCCAGAGAGCTACTTCGCGGCCTACACGGTGGCCGGATCCGCGTTCCAGGGCCTGACGGTGGACACCTGGATCCTGCACACAGAGGACGATCCCCTGATCCCCCCGGACGACTTCCGCGGCCTGGAACCCCACCCCCGCCTCCAGGTGGAGATCCACCCCTCCGGAGGCCATGTGGGCTACGTGGACCTCTTCCCCTTGCGTCACTGTCTGCCGGACCTGGTCCTGGCCCGGCTGGAGGGGTGAACCGGGCACGGCCCGGTTCCCGGGATGCCGGGCATGCTTTTCCAGATGCTCTGTCACCGAGATGTCAGCCGGGGTGTGCTCGCCCCCGGGTATAGTGGAGGATGCCCCCGATCCACCGTTCCCATGACGGCCAGACCACACACGCCGCAGAACCCGGAGCCCATCCCATGGTCCACACCCTGCTGACCCCGGAGCAGTTGGAGCTGGTCCTGCCCATGTTGGGGGCCAGCCTGGTCTTGAACCTGGTGTTGGTCGCTGTCCTGGTCTCCCGAGCTGCCCGGCAGCAGTTGTGGGACGGCCTGGAGACCTTCCGCACGGGCCTGCGCCTGTGGCTGCGGGGCCGACGGAGGGTGTAGGCCCCGCAGCCTGGGGGCGGCTCTCCTTCCTATCCCCGGAACCGATCCTCCACGTGTCCCTGTTGGATGCCGGACACCGCCATCTCCGCGGCCACATAGCCCAGCCCCATGCCGTGGCCGTTGAAGCCCACACAGAAGTAGACCCCGGGCCGGTCCGGCAGCTCCCCCACCAGGGGCAGCCCGTCCGAGGTGAAGGCCATGGTGCCGGCCCAGGTCGCGGCCACCGGCAGCGCGGCACACTCGGGGAAGTAGCGCCGGGTGTAACGTCGGAGGTCTGCCTGGACCGAGGGCGTGGGGGTGGGGGCCAGGTGGCCACACTCCGCCTCCTGGTGTCGATGGCGGGCACCGCCGATCAGCCAACGGGCCCGGGAGGGGTCGTCGGGCTCCGGGATCTGGCGGAAGTAGTAGTACCCGAAGTGGCTGTATCCGGCCTGGGGGAAGCAGAGCGGCCCGGGCTCGGTGAGCTGGATCTGGCCCCGGCAGGGCCGGATGCGCCCCTGGAAGTAGGGATCCAGCCGCACCGAGTAGGCGTTGGTGGCCAGGAGCGCGGCCTGGCATTCCACCCGGAAGCCGGGCCCCTGTACGTGCACCGTTCCCGCTGTGGACGTCACCCGGGTGACCAGGCATCCGGCCAACATCAGGGCCTGGGAGGCCTCCACCAGGGCCTGGACCAGCCGAGCCGGGTGGACCACTGCGTCCTGGGGGCGGAGGAGGCCGGCCAGGAAGCCCCGTCCCCACGGGTCCTCCTCTGTAAAGGTGTGGGGGAAGCCGTCCTCGGCCAACAGGCGGGCGGAACGGGCCAGGGCTCGGGCCTCCTCTGGGCAGTCGGCCAGGAGCCAGCTCCCGCAGCGCCGGTGGGGCACGCCCAGTTCCTGGGCCAGGGCCAGGAGGGTCTCCCGGTTGCGGATGGTGAGCTGCCACAGTTTCCGGGCCCGACTCCGGCCGTACCGGTCCACGGCCTGCGCGTAGTTGTCCGCGAGGCCGGTGAGCAACATGCCCGCGTTCCGGCCGCTGGCGCCCAGGGCCGGTGCCAGGGCGTCCACCAGGACCACACGCCATCCCTGGGCCCGGGCCAGGTACGCGGCGCTGGCCCCCACGATGCCGCCCCCCACCACACACAGGTCCGCCTGGAGGGCCCGGCTTCCGCTGCCTTGGCCGGGATGGCTCCTCCAGGGCGCGGCTGTGCGGTGCCAGTGGGAGAGGTGTTCGCGGTGGTCTTGGGGGAACATGGCCGTGTCCGGGTTGGATGAGGGGCGGTCACTCGGGGTGGGCACGCAGGTAGCCGGCCAGGGCCCGCATGAGGGGGGTGGGCGCTCCCTGGGCGTCGAAGAGGTTGCCGTTGGGATAGAGGGTATCGAAGGTGCTGAACCAGTTCCACCGTTGGACCAGGCGATTCTGGTCCGGGGGATACCCCAGGGAGTCGTCCTGCAGGCGCTGGAAGAGATCGAAGGAGCCCACCAGGAACTGGGCCAC
>JALSIX010000042.1 GCA_026989655.1 Caldilineaceae bacterium | reverse complement strand
CTGTTGCTGGAGGGCGATGCCGTGCCCGACAACGCGGTCAACCTCCTGGACTTCTCCAAGTTGGCCAGCGCCTTCGGCCAATGTGCGGCCCATCCGGCAGACTTCAACGAGGATGGATGCGTGAACCTGCAGGACTTCTCCCTCCTGGCCAAGAACTTTGGCCAGCGGGGCGACGCGCTGGCCGTGCCGGGCGGTGCTGGGAGCACCCAGACAGTGGGTACCCTGACCGATCTGAGCCCGGGAGAGACCGTGGCCATCCCCGTATGGGTCCGGCTGGGTGCATCCCCCGTGGACGTGGCCGCGGTCTACCTCCGGTTCGACCCCGATACGTTGGAGGCGGTCTCCCTGGAGGTGGGCGACGCGCTGGACACGGTATTGGAGCGCCGGATGTCCAACCAGGAAGGGCTGATCGGCGTCGCGGCCGGGAGCCTCACCCGCGCGCATACGGGCCCCTTCCGGCTGGCCACCCTGGTGTTCCGGGCCCGACGGGAGATCGCCAGCACGCCTCTGGAGGTCCACCTCACGGGCGCGGAGGCCTCGGGCGCGGCCCGGGGCGGGACGCCCTACCGGGTTGGATTCCGCCTGGACGACGGTGCCCTGATCCTGGTAAGCGCCCTCGAAGATCCCTCCTTGACCCTCTATCTGCCCTTAGTGGGCCGATAGCCGAGAACATCCGTGCCTGTTCCGGGCGGGGTCGCCGAGCTGCGGCCCCGCCCCTCTGTCCACGACCACGGAGGAGACATCGGTGCAGCAGAGACGGAACGCCGACAAGGGCCAGCCCATGTGCGGGGGGCGCAGAGCAAGGTACTGGCACACCAGGGAGACCCTGACCCAAGGCATGGCTTGGCGGCACAGAGCATGGGCGGTCCTGTTGACAGGGGCCCTGCTCCTCGGCTTGGGCCAACCTCCTCGGGCTGGGGCCACCGCGCTCCCGCAGATCCGGGATATCCAGGACAACGCGGCCACCTACTCCGGGCGGGCCGTGCCCCAGTATGCCAAGTACGAGCTCACCTTCCAGGTGGAGACCGTGGCCCAGAACCCCTACTTCCCCTACGACCCGGCCCCGCCTCCGGGCATCGAACCGGGGGTCGGCGTCACGGTGAAGGGGCTCTTCACCCCGGACAACTGGCAGACCGTCTACGTGCAGCCGGGGTTCTACTACCAGGAATTCCTGGCGGAGATCCGAGACGGCAAGCCCTGGTACTACCCCACGGACAACTTCGCCTGGAAGATCCGCTTCGCGCCCCATCGCCCCGGAGAGTGGCAGTACCGAATCGTGGTCCAGGATGCGTCCGGAAGCGCGGAGTCCCCTGTTGGGCGCTTCCGGGTGGTGCCCTCGGACAATCCCGGATTCGTCCGGGTCAGCCAGCGGGATCCCCGCTACTTCGAGTTCGACGACGGCTCCCTCTTCCTGGGCCTGGGCTTCAACACGGTGCTCCGGGAAGAACGGCCCGAGCAGTTCCAGCTCCTCCAGCGCAACGGCATCCAGCTCCTGCGCACCTGGCTGCCGCCCCTGTCCATCTTCGGCTCCGCGTGGAACCCCTTCTACGAATCCCGCAACAACTACGGCGGGTACATCCCCCGCACCGGCATGATCGCGTTCTACGACGACGTCACCGGACAGGAGAGCATCAAGCTGCGCATCGACTGGCGGGAGAACAACAGCGGGTGGTTCGACGCCTGTCGGGTCCTGGGCTACTGGGGAACGCCCACGGAGGTCAAGCCCAACACCCGCTACCGCATCCGGGTCACCTACCGGGGCTTCAACATCGCGGGGCCCCGCCTGCCGGAGCAGGCGGACTACGGCTTCGTGGTCAAGACCGCCCTGGGCAAACCCAAGTGCTACGATCCCGGAGGCACCGTCCTGACCAACTACGGCCAGAACACCCCGGATGCCTGGGGTGTCATCCAGGGGTTCTGGGAGTCCGGCGACCGGAACTTCCTGCCTCCCTTCTGGTTCACCCTGGAGAACGCGGTGGACGGTGAGGTCTACGTGGACACCATCGCCATCCAGGAGGACCTGGGCAACGGACGGTACGGCCCCAACATCGTCCACAAACCCTCCACCGCGCAACACCTCTACTTCCAGCAGCGGAACTCCTTTGCCCTGGACCGGAAGATCGAGATGGCGGAGCGCTATGGGCTCTACCTGAAGCTCGTCATCCTGGAGAAGGGCGAGGACATCTTCCGGAAGATCGCGGCGGACGGCTCCTTCGTCCACGACCGGGACGAGCTCTTCTACGGGAGCGGCCGGGAACTCACTGCGGTCCGCTGGCTGCAGCAGGCCTGGTGGCGCTATCTCCAGGCCCGTTGGGGCTACTCCACCAGCATCCATTCCTGGGAGCTGGTGAACGAGGGCAACCCCGCGTCTGAGGACCACTACGCCCTGGCCGACGAGCTGGGCAAGTACATGCGGTGCCAGGTGTTCGACGTCCCCGTCCCTCCAGGGGACGGCCAGCGGTGCGACTACGACCATCCCAACGCCCACATGGTGACCACCTCCTTCTGGCACTCCTTCCCGGCCCAGGAGTTCTGGGGCAATGAGCGGTATCCCAACGTGGACTACGCGGACCTCCACGCCTACGTGAGCACGGGCTGGCTGGACGACCCGGCCCACGAGGGAGACGCGGCGGCCTACCATCTGGACTACGGCGCCAGCGTGCGGGAGTTCCTGGATTGGGTGGTGGGCGACCGTCCGACCAAGCCCATCGTCCGGGGGGAAGCCGGGCTGGACTTCGTGGACCGACAGCAGGAGCAGCCGGACCTGGCCCAGGACACCCAGGGCATCTGGCTCCACAACCTGGTCTGGTCCGGCATGGATGCCAGTGGCCTGATGGAGCTCTACTGGTGGCGGAAGAACATCGACCGCCAGCCAGGCCCCGACGGCGAGCCCGGCCTCTACGAGATCTACGGGGCCTTTGCCCGCTTCATGGCGGACATCCCGCTGAACAACGGCTGCTATCGGGACGCCCAGGCCCAGAGCTCCCACCCGGATCTCCGGGTGGTGGGCCAGGTGGATCCGTGCAACGGCCGAGCTCACCTGTGGATCCAGAACCGCGTCCATACCTGGCGGAACGTGGTGGACGGGGTGTCCATCCCGCCCATCTCCGGCTCGGTGACCCTGGCCGGCCTGGAACCGGGACAGCGCTACCAGGTGGAATGGTGGGACACCTATGCCGGGACGCCCCTCTCCACCGATCAGCTCGTCGCGGATGACACGGGCACCCTGATCCTCGCGGTGGAAGGGCTGCGCTCGGACGTGGCCGTCAAGATCGCGGCCATGGCCCCCAAGGCGGCCCTGGTTCTGAGAGAAGTACCCCAAGAGGTGGCCCTGGGACAGGAGTTCGACATCTGGATCGAGGTGGATGGAGGTCCCTTCGACGGCGCGGCCGCCTACCTGGACTACGATCCATCCCGGCTCCAGATCCTTCGGGTCTCGGTGGAGCCCTCCTGGAACACCGTGTTGCAGAACCGATACGACAACGGTGCCGGAACCCTGGATCTGGTGGTCGGCTCTCTCTCCGGACCCGTGGACGGCCCGCAGAAACTGGCCACGGTGACCTTCCGGGCCCTGGCAAGCGGGGAAAGCACCCTGGCCTTCCATCGCCAGGAGCCCCGGAGCAGTGCCATCTCCCTCCAGGGAGCCTCGGTGTTGGCCGATGCCCGGGCCACCTCCCTGGTGGTGACGCCCAAGATCCGGGTTCAGGGTTGGCTGGAGCTGCCTGGCCGCCCCCGGCCTCCCCATCCCCGTTGGGTAGTGCCCGTGACCGTGCAGCTCCATGCCGCCAACGGCTCCGGGCCTCTCCACACCTTCGCGCTGTCCACCGGAGAGGACGGCACCTTCCAGCTTCCACCCGTGGAGCCGGGCACCTACCGGGTCCTGGTGCAGGTGCCATACGCCCTGCCCCGGGTG
>JALSIX010000041.1 GCA_026989655.1 Caldilineaceae bacterium | reverse complement strand
GATGGAGATGGTGAGGGTGTAGGTGGAGGTGCCCTGGGGGCGGGCCACGGTGATGCGGTAGTCCTGGGTGGAGGGGAGGACGAAGCGGAAGGAGCGGTCCTCGTTTTCCAGGCGTTTGAAGGGGATGCCGTCCTGGCCGACGATGGCGAAGTTGGCCAGGCCATCTGGGGAGTGGACGGTCACGTGCATGGTCTGGCCGGCCTGGGCTCGGAGGAGGTAGGTCCGGAGGTTGGGCCAGGTGATCTGGCCGGTGAGGGTGATGGATGTGGTGCCAGGGGCAAAGGTCACCCGTTCCGGCGTGGGGGCGATATCCGCCGGAGGGATGGGCGTGTCGGTTGGAGCGGGTGTCGGGGTCTGGGGAGCCCCAGGAGAAAGGGTGTCGGTGGGCCCAGGCGTGGGATCGGGAACGGACACATCCGTGGGCGTGGCCGTGGAGGTGGGGACCGGTGGGCGGGTCGTCATCGGTGTGGGCGTGGCTGCACACCCGACAAGGGCACCGGCCACGGCCAGGAGACACACGGTCAGGGCGACCATCCGAGGGCGGCGCGTCTCCACGGTGGTGTCCTCCTCGTCCTTGGATGCCAAGGGATTGCAGGGAACCGAAGACCTGGAACCTGCCGAGGGAGTCGATACAGCGCTTTCGGCTCGCTCTCATTTTAGCACATCTGGCGGGATCTGGGCCATGGGTAGCCCAGGAGAGAGAGGTGCCCTGGGGAGGTGGGTTTCCGGATGCGCCGTCCCCAGGGCGTCTGTTCAGTGGATGACGACTTCGACGGAGGTGACAGCACCCTGGAGGGTGATGGTGACCGTCGCCTCGTCGTCCGCCTTCTCGAAGTACAGCACCGCGGTGACGCCCGGCACGTGGGTGCTGCCCGAGGGCTGGAACGCCCAACCGCGTGGGGGCATCTGGGCCTGGTAGAAGGCCACCACCGTGTCCAGGGGGCTGGGGGATGTGTAGATGACGGAGAAATCGTCTTCGCCGCCGCCTGCCTGGAGGCCCACCGCGTCGGCCATGACAGGGATATCGTCCCAACCGGCGGTTGGTCCTGCGGGTTGCGCCGGCTGGGAGGGGGCTTCCGTGGGCGATGCGGCGGGCGCGGAGGAGGGCGGCGGCGGGGCCTGTGCGGCCCCCGTGACGGCAACCGTCACCAGCCGTTTCAGGCCCAGGTCCACGATGGAGACGCTGGCCTGGGCCAGGGAGCGCACGAAATGCACCGCCGCGCCGGGTGTGCCCATCGAGGACTCGCTGCCCACGTACTCCCACCCCAGACGGGCCATTTCGTCCGAGTAGAACTGGACCACGTCGTCCACCGTCCCCGCCGAGCTGTAGGTGACGATCTGCTGGCTCCCCTGGGTGGCCCGGGTCACGTCAGTGGCGTCGGGCATGAGGGGGATGTCGGATCCGGTGTCAACGCTGGCGGGTGGCTGGGCCTGGGGGGTGTCCGTGGGTGACGGGGGTGCTGGGGTCGGCGTGGGCGGAGGCGCTGCCGCCACGGCCTCGCTGGCATCGGCCTGGCTGGCCTTCTGGGGGCTGATGGCCACGTTCACCTGGATGCTCGCGCCCGCGCTGGTGAGGGAGACCGCGGCCTCCTCGTTGTCCTTGGTGAAGGCCAGCACCCGGCTGACGTCTCCCACCTGGGTGGAGATGTCGGCGTGGTAGGTCCAGCCCAGGGCGGGCATCTGGGCCTGGTAGAAGGTGGCCGCGGCGTTGATGTCGCTGCCGGAAGTGTACAGCACGGAGTAGCCCTCGGGGGTGGTGGTCACGCTCAGCCCCGCGGCGTCCTCCAGCAAGGGGACGTCCCCGCGCACCTGGGGCGCGGGCTGGGCCTGGGAGGCGGAGGCCTCCGTGGAGTTGGCCGAAGAGGGAGCCTGGTTTTCCGGAGCCTGGCCAGGCGAATCCGCCGCTTTGCCGCCGCACCCGGCCACGAGGACGATCACCGACAACAGGAGCAATGTGTAGAGAAGGTTTCGCATGAGGGGGTTCCTCCTTCAAGGATGAGAGTAGTGGATCGACGGTGTGCTGGTTCAGGGATGTGTGCGTTCAGGGATGTGTTGGCTCAATGATCTGTTGGATCACTCCTTCTCGGCGGGCTGCGAGGAAGAAGGCGTTGTCCATTGCTCCAGAAAACGAGTGAGTTCACGCAGGTTCTTGAACCCGTACCGCTCCGCGGTCCAGGCGTCCTCCAGGCTGGCGCGCCAGACGGGTGGACCGTTCGGATAGGGGCCTGCTTCTTCCCAGAGGGTGAGCAGGAAGCTGTGCCTGCGCAAAGGGCGTTTCTCGGTCATGGCTTTCCATTTGACGTGGGGTGTGCTACGCTGTCTGGACCAGTCTACACGGTGACCATTTGTAGAGCGTTTATTCGCGCAGGACGATTCGAACAGCATGCTTGCACGGCTCGAAATTCGGTTGTTTGGCGGGGTGCGGATCCGGCAAGGCGGGACCCTGCTCGGCGGGTTCATCTCCGCGAAGGCGCCAGCGCTCCTGGCCTACCTGATCTGCAACCCAGGCCCGCATGGACGGGAGGCCCTGGCTGGCCTCCTGTGGGGCGAGATGCCCGAGGCGGATGCCCGGAACAACCTGCGCCAGACGTTGAGCAACCTGCGCAAAAAGGTGGGCGACCATCTCCTCATCACCCGGGCCCATGTGGAGTTCGACTTCACCGCGCCCTACTGGCTGGATGTGGAGCGGTTCGAAGCGTGGACGAAGCAGAGCGCGGACGCCCACGCGCTGCAGGAGGCCGTCTCCCTCTACCGGGGCGACTTTCTCGCCGGCCTCTCCCCGCGCCACGCGCCCTCCTTCGAGGAGTGGATGCTGGCCCAGCGGGCTCGCTACCGGGAGCTGGCCCTCTGGGCGCTCCAGCGTCTTCTCGACGAACACCTTCGTACACGGGAGCTAGGGCAGGCGATGGACACGGCCACCCGGCTGCTGGCGCTGGATCCCTGGCGGGAGGAGGCCCATCGTCAGCTGATGCGGGCGCTGGCCTACAGCGGACAGCGGACCGCGGCCCTGGCCCAGTTCGAGCGGTGCAGACGGCTCCTGCGCGATGAGCTGGGTGTGACGCCCTCCGTGGAGACTGTTCGCCTCTATGAGCGGATCCGCGCCCTGGGTGATGCCTCGGGCAGCAACCTCCCCTCGGCCTCCACCCCCTTCTTCGGCCGGGAACGGGAGCTGGCCCGGATTCGCTCCTGGGCCATCGCGCAGGACACGCGCTTGCTGACCATCGTCGGTCCCGGTGGGGTGGGGAAGTCCCGACTGGCCCTCACAGCCGCCCGGATCCATGCCTCCGACTTCCTGGAAGGCGCCTGGCTGGTCCCCCTGATCTCCACCGACCAGGAAGCCAGCCTGGCTGGCGCGGTGGCCGTCGCGCTGGGGCTTCAGCCGAGCAGTGGCCCGGACGTGGAGGCGCGGTTGCTCCCCTTCCTGCAGGAACGGGAGATGTTGTTGGTGCTGGACAACATGGAGCACCTCCTGAGCGCGGAGAATCTCGCCTGGCTGGCTGCCCTTCTCGCCCGCTCCCCTGACGTGAAGCTGCTGGTCACCTCCCGAGAGAGGCTGAACCTGCACGCGGAGACAGTGTTGGAGCTTGGGGGGTTGCCTTTCTCGTTCCACGGCGCGGCGCAGGCCGCAGACCAGGACCGTGGCGCGCGGGACGGAGGAAAGCCCCACCCGGGGGCGCCTTTCCCCCTCGCGAGGGCGATGCAGCCCCCCGCGGCCCGGCTGTTCCTGGCTCGGGCCTGCCAGGTGCGGCCTGATTTCGACGGGATCGGGCAGGAAGAAGCAGTGGAACGGCTCTGTCAGCTGGTGGATGGCCTGCCCCTGGCCATCGAGCTGGCGGCCTCGTGGGTGCGGGCCATGGAGCTAGAGGATATCCTCGTGGAGGTGGAGCGGGGGCTGGATTTCCTGCGCGCGACCTGGC
>JALSIX010000040.1 GCA_026989655.1 Caldilineaceae bacterium | reverse complement strand
GCCTTTATCCGCGTTGCAACGTCGGATCTTGGAGTTGCTGGGTCTCCCAGCCTCGATCTACGAGGACCTGGCTTTGCCCGTTGACCCAATTCCACCATAGTGCGCGCAAAATGAGCGAACGATAGGTTCTATAAGGGCTATAGGGGATTTCCATGAGAGAGCCCCGGCCCGATCCCGGGATGAAGAAGAGGCGCAGCCTGACGCTGCGCCTCTTTCCTTCGGGGTGACCGCGGGGCAGACTCCCCTCCCCGCGGTCAGGCCACGTACTCCACCGGCTCCACCGCGTCGCCGTCGCCGGTGGGCGGGCCCACCAGCTCCAGCTCCTCCTCGTCCTCCCGGGGCAGGGGCTTGTCCAGGGCCGCCTCCAGGACCTCATCCACCGTGTCCACCAGGACGAAATGCATGCGCTCCCGCACGTTCTCCGGCACGTCCTCCAGGTCCGGTTCGTTGCGTCGGGGGATGATCACCGTGTCCAGGCCGAAACGGGCTGCGGCCAACACCTTCTCCTTCAGGCCGCCGATGGGGAGCACCTTGCCCCGCAGAGTGATCTCCCCGGTCATGCCCACGTTGGGTTTCACCGGCCGGTTGGTGAGGAGGCTGGCCAGGGCCGTGGCCATGGTGATCCCCGCGCTGGGGCCGTCCTTGGGCATGGCCCCGGTGGGGATATGCAGGTGGATGTCCATCTTGTCGAAGAAGTAGGGGTCGATGTCCAGGGCCTTGGCCCGGCTGCGAACGTAGCTCAGCGCGGCCTGGGCGCTCTCCTTCATCACATCGCCCAGTTGGCCGGTGACGATGAAGCCCTTCTTGCCCGGCATCTTGGTGGCCTCGAAGAAGAGCACGTCGCCGCCGGTCATGGTCCAGGCCAGGCCGATGGCCACCCCCGGCATCTGCAGCCGTTCCAGGATCTCCTCCCGGAGGAACTTGCGTTTGCCCAGGTAGCGGGCCACGTCCTCCCCGTCCACCTGCACCGGGCCGGCGATCTGGCCGGCTGCGATCTGGGCCGCGATCTTGCGGCAGACCTTGCCGATCTCCCGTTCCAGGTTGCGGACCCCGGCCTCTCGGGTGTAGCCCTGGACGATCTCGCGCAGGGCCTCCTCGGTGAAGCTTACCTCGTCGGGCAGGAGGCCGTTCTCCTTGATCTGTCGGGGCACCAGGTAGCCCTCCGCGATCTTGACCTTTTCGTCCTCGGTGTAGCTGCTGAGCTGGATGATCTCCATCCGGTCCAGCAGGGGGCCGGGGATGGTGTCCAGCACGTTGGCCGTGGTGATGAAGAGCACCTGGCTCAGGTCGAAGGGGACGTCCAGGTAATGGTCCCGGAACTCCCGGTTCTGTTCCGGGTCCAGCACCTCCAGCAGCGCGCTGGTGGGGTCTCCCCGGAAGTCCCGGCCCAGCTTGTCCACCTCGTCCAACATGAAGACCGGGTTCTTGGTGCCCACCCGGCGGAGGCTCTGGATGATGCGGCCGGGCATGGCGCCGATGTAGGTGCGTCGAAAGCCCCGGATCTCGGCCTCGTCTCGGACACCGCCCAGGGCCATGCGGACGAACTTGCGGCCCATGGCCCGGGCGATGCTGATGCCCAGGCTGGTCTTGCCCACCCCGGGGGGCCCCACGAAGCAGAGGACCGCGCCCTCCCGTTCCCGGCGGATCTTGTCCCGGATGTCCTCCTCCTGGGCCGTCTCCTCCTTCCGCTCGGCCCGCAGCTTCCGCACGGCCAGGTATTCCAGGATCCGCTCCTTGATCTCCTGCAGCCCGTAGTGGTCCTCGTCCAGGATCTGGCGGGCGTGTTCGATGTCCAGGTTGTCCTCGGTGACCGCCTGCCAGGGCAGGCTGACCATCAGGTCCAGGTAGGTCTTGATCACGCTGTACTCCGCGGCCTGGACCGGCATGCGCTTCATCCGGTTCAGCTCGCGGAGGGCCTCCTTCTTGGCCTCCTCGGGCATGCCCGCGGCCTCGATCCGGGCCTCCAGCTCCCGGATCTCGGCCTCCTGTTCGTCCTCCTCCCCCAGCTCCCGTTGGATGGCCTTGAGCTGTTCTCGGAGGAAGAAATCCCGCTGCATCTTCTCCATCTCGCCCTGGGCCTGGCTCTGGATCTTCCGGCCCAGCTCCAGGACATCCACCTCCTTGCGCAGGTGCTGGATGAGGCGCAACAGCTTCTCCTGGACGCTGTCGATCTCCAGGATCTCCTGGGCCTCGGCCACGCTCAGCCGCATGCTGCTGGCCACCAGGTAGGCCAGTTGGCGGGCATTCTCCACGTTGGAGGCCATGACCGCCAGCTCGTCCGGCATCTGGCCGTCCAGCTCCACCAGCCGGCGGAACAGGTCCTGGACGGCCCGCACCGCGGCCTCCATCTCGATGCCCTCCTCCAGGACCTCGGGCAGGACCTCCACCCGGGCCCGCAGGTAGGGCTTCTCCTGGGTGTACTCCACGATACGGATCCGCTCCAGGCCCTGGACGGCCAGCCGGATGGTCCCGTCCGGGGCCTTCAGCACCCGATGGACCTGGGCCGCGGTGCCGATCCGGTAGATCTGGTCTGGGGAGGGCTCCTCGATGTTCTCGTCCTTGCTGGCCACCAGCGCGATGATCCGGCTCTCGGGGAGCGCGTCCTCCACCAGGGCCAGGCTCCGCGGCTGGCCGATGGTCAGCGGCAGCCACATCATGGGGTAGACCACCACGCCCCGCAGAGGGAGGACGGGCAGATCGTCGCTCTGCAGGGCCTCGTCCATGGCCTTGCGGCTCTCTTCCTCCTCCATGGGGGGGCTGAAGGACTCGTCGAAGCCCTCCTCCGCCTCGGTCCACTGATACTCGTCGAAGGGTTCGTGTTCGTGCATCATGGGTTCTGTTCACCTGAGAGGGATGGCCACACTATGGCGCCCCTTCATAAGGCAGGCGCGACAAAAGGACAGGGAATCCAAAGGTCTTCGTCCCTTCGATTGTACCACAAAATCCCTGGGGCGATAGGGGCCCTTGGCGGAGCCGATGTTTGTGTTTTGTATGAGTCGGGGGCGAGCACCGGATCCTGGCCGAGATCGTGGAAACAGAGCCCCTGGCCACGTGGGCCGGGATGGGCGGCCGAAGGGCAGGGGCACACCTCTCTCCTCTCGGTCACCTGGTCTTTTGACAGGTGACCAAGTATAATGGGCGTGCGGCGGGCTGGGGGCCTGCACGGCGGGGCGGTTCCGGGGAACAACGAGGTCCTCGTCCCGTCGGGCTGGGCCTTTTCCGCAACGGATCCATATCGCTCGCCGCGCATCGGGTCACCACTTCACAGAGGGGATGCGAACGATGGACACAGCCGCGATGACCGTCCAGGGTTTTCTGGATGCCCTGGCTGCGGAGGAATCCACCCCGGGCGGGGGAGGCGCTGCAGCCCTGGCGGGCAGCCAGGGCGCGGCCCTGGTCAGCATGGTGGTTCGTTTCACCCTGGGGCGCCGGAAATACGCGGACGTCCAGGCGGAGATGGAGGGCTACCTGGAGCGGAGCGAGGCCCTGCGCCAGGAGCTGCTTCACCTGGTGGACGAGGACGCCAGGGCCTTCGACGCGGTCGCGGCCTGCTACGGCATGCCCAAGGACACGGAGGAGGAGAAGGCGGCCCGGCGGGCGGCCCTGCAGCGGGCCCTGAAGGGCGCGGCCCAGGTCCCCTTTGTCACCGCGGAGCGATGTCTGGAGGTGATCCACCTGGCCAAGCCCGTGGGCGCGAAGGGCAACGTCAACGTGGTCAGCGACGCGGCGGTGGCCGCCCATCTGGCCTACGCGGGCCTGCGCAGCGCGCTGATCAACGTCCGCATCAACCTGAAATTCATCCGGGACGAGGCCTTCGTGGCCGAGTGGGCGGAACGGGTAGACCGGCTCCAGCAGGGCGCGGAGGCGGCCTACCGAGAGGCCCTGGAGGCCTGTCGGCAGACCCTGGGGGTGGCCGTATGAGTGCACGCCTTCTGGATGGACGGGCCCTCTCCAAGGGCCTTCGCGAGGAGCTGAAGGCCACCTTTGCCCGCCTGGCCGCGGCCACGGGGATCGAGCCGACCCTGGCCGTGCTCCAGGTGGGCGATGACCCGGCCGCCTCGGGCTACGCCCGGGCCATCGAACGGACGTGCAAGAGCGTGGGGGCGCGCTTCGTGCCCCATCTCCTGGCCGGGGACACGGACCAGGCCGGTGTGCTCTCCGCGCTGGAGGCGCTGAACCGGGACTCCAATGTCCACGGCATCATGGTCCTGGAGCCCCTGCCCGGCCATGTGGATGAGAACGCGGTGAAGGATCGGCTCCATCCCGGCAAGGACGTGGACGGGGTCCATCCCCTGAACGCGGGTCGGCTGCAGATGCAGCGCCCTCCTTACTTCGTCCCGGCTACCCCGGCCGGTGCCATCCGCCTGCTGGAGGAGGCGGGTGTCCAGTTCCAGGGGCGAAGGGCCGTGGTCATCGGCCGCAGCGACATCGTGGGCAAGCCCATGGCCCTGTTGCTCCTCCACCGCCACTGCACCGTCACCATCGCGCACAGCCGGACCGTGGAGTTGCCCCGGGTGGCCCGGGAGGCGGACATCCTCTGTGTGGCCGTGGGCCGGCCGGCCATGGTCCGAGGCGACTGGGTGAAGCCCGGCGCGGTGGTGGTGGACTTCGGCACCACCTACACCGAGGAAGGCCTCCAGGGTGATTGCGAGCCGGAAAGCGTGGCCCAGGTGGCCGGCATGATGACCCCGGTGCCGGGTGGGACCGGCCCGATGACCAATGCCATGCTCATGGCGAACCTACTGGAGGCCTACAGGAGCGCCGTCGGGGGCGAAGGCTGACCTCCAGAGAGCCAGGCGTGAGGCGTGAAACGTGAAACGTGAAGCGTGAAACGTGAAGCGTGAGGCGTGAAACGTGAAACGTGAAGCGTGAAACGTGAAGCGTTCTACCCCCTTCACGTTTCACGTTTTATCTTTCTTCCATGCAGACCTCCCGACGGCTTCTCCACCCTACAGCCCTGGCCCTCTACCTCCTCCTCACCCTGGGGATGACCTGGCCGCTCCTTCGGGTCTTCGGAGAGGCCATTCCCGGGGACGGGTTCGACGGCTGGCAGAACTACTGGAATCTGTGGTGGATGAAGGTGGCCCTGGTGGACCGGGTCCAGTCCCCCTACTTCACCGACCTCCTCTTCCATCCCACGGGGGTGGGGCTTCTCTTCCACACGTTGAACCCCTTCAACGGCCTGGTGACCCTGCCCATCCAGCTCAGCGGGGGCCTGTTTCCGGCCTACAACAGCGTGGTCCTCCTGAGCTGGGTCCTGGGGGGCTACGGGATGTTCCTGCTGGTCCGCTGGCTGTTGGCCGCGGCCCATGTGGGGGAGAGGTCCCGAGGGATCTCCGGGCTCCGGGCGCTGCTCCACCCCCTTGCCCTGGCCCCCTTCCTGGCCGGCGCGATCTTCACCTTTGCCCCTTTCCACATGGCCCATCTCCTGGGGCACATGCAGCTCATGAGCCTGGAGTGGATCCCCTTCTATGTGCTCTACCTCCTCCGAGGCCTGGCCCGGGTCCGGGCTGGACAACCCTGGCGGCGGGATGCCCTGTGGGCAGGGCTGTTCTTGGTCCTGGTGGGGCTCTGTGACTGGTACTACGTGCTCTATCTCCTGATCTTCACCGGTTCCACCCTGCTGCTCGGCATGGTACAGCCGTCGTGGCTCCCCTCCGGTGGCGCCCCGGGGCCGTGTTCTTCCGGGGCTCGGCTTCGCCTCTTCCTGCCCCCCCTGGTGGCGGGCGCTCTCTTCGCGGTGGTGTTGAGCCCGGTGTTGGTTCCCATGGTGCAGGAAGCCCTGCGCTACCGGTTCATGGAACGGCCGGCGAGCGATCTCTACATCCTCAGCGCCACCCTGGTCGATTTCCTCATCCCCAATCGGCTTCATCCTCTCTTCCGCCCGGAGAGCTTTGCCTGGCCAGGGAACCAGATCGCGCCCGTGAGCGAACGGACCCTCGCCATCGGTTACACGGCGCTCCTGTTGGCCGGATGGGCCGGCCTCCGTCGCTGGTCCCGGAGTCGCTTCTGGCTGTGGACGGCGGGGCTCTTCCTGCTCCTGGCCCTGGGGCCCGCCTTTGAGCTGTTCCGCCTGGACTGGAACGACGTGCCCACGGCCGATCCCGGGCCGAGCTGGACCCCATACGGTGTCCTGAATCGGCTGGTTCCCTTCATGCGGATCAGCCGTAGCGTCAGCCGAATGGCTCTCATGGTCCAGTTTGGCGTGGCCGTGGCCGCGGCCTGGGGAATGGCCCACGCCATGCGGGGCCGAGCCCGGTCGGGCCTGGGGGGCATCCTGGCCCTGGCCCTGGTCCTGTTCGAGTTCTGGGTGGCCCCCTTTCCCATCTCGCCGCCGGACACGCCAACCTTCTACGCCGGGCTCCGGGAGGCACCGGAGCGCCTGGCCGTGCTCAACCTGCCCATGAACTTCGACCGGCCCGGCTACCTGCTCTACCAGACGGTCCACGGCAAACCCCTGACCGTGGCCTACATCAGCCGGGACGATCCCCGGACCTACACCGAGCGGATCCCGGTGCTCCAGCACTTCCGCCATCTCGGCCCGGACATCCTGGATGTGGACCCGGTGACCGTGGCCCCTACGGTCTTCCGGGATCTGGAGGTGGGCTGGGTGGTCCTGGACCGGTACAAGATGCCCGGTGGCCGGGAGCGGGAGTACACCACCCAACTGGCCCAGGCCATCTTCGCGGGACAGCTCCCCATCTACCAGGACGATCGCCTGACGGTGTACCGGGTCGCGACCCCGGCGCGTCCCCGTGCGTATCCCCTGTTGGGGCCGGAGGGCTGGGGGCCCCTGCGCACCGATGGCGATGGGCCCTATCGAGCGATCGGGACAGGGCCCGCTGTCCTGGAGATCCGCCATCTCCAGGGGCCCAGTGCGGTCCAGATCACCGTCCGAGGTACGTCGGGGGATCGGCTCCTGGTGGAGCTGCCGGGCGTCGCGAGGCCCCAGGCCTTCCCCATGGACGGGAGCCCACAGACGGTGGAGATCCTCCTGGCACCGTCCATGGCCCCGTCAGGGCCCGGCTCGGTGGCCCTGACGCTCCGCGCGGCCCAGGGGCCTCTGGCCGTGATGGCCGTCCGGGTGGTGCCCATGGCGGCCCAGGAGTAGGCCCGGTTTCGGCCCCAAACCGTGGCCAAACTGTGGTATACTGAAGGGAGAGGGTCCCTGGACCGTGGGGGAAAGGTGTCTGCCCCGATCTCCTCGTGGCCCTGGGATATCATGGTCTCAGCAATTCACGATTTTAGCCAAACTGAGGAGTGAGCATCCTCCGATGCGGCATCGCCTCTCTGGAGTCGGCATCTGAGGAGGCCGACTCCGCTACGAATTCGTGAACTGCTGAGTCTATCTTCAAGGACATCTTCTTCAAGGATATCCACCTTCTAAACCGCGAAAGGAACTCCTAATGCAACGGACTTGGCGACCTCTGCTCCTGCTGATGCTTGCCCTGGCCCTTCTTCTTGGGGCCTGTGGCGGCGAGGAGGAGGCCCCGGCCCCGGAGACGCCTGCAGTGGCCGAGCCGGTGTCTCCTACGGACACTCCCACGCCGGAGCCCCCCACCCCTACCCCAGAGCCTCCCACACCTACGCCGACGCCGGAGCCCCCTACACCGGCCCCAGCCGTCCCCGAGGCAGAGTCGCCCGCTTCCGAGGAGGCGACCTCCCCGGTCTACGCCAATCCCATCGACACCCTGGATCGCTTCCGGGTCCGCGGTGAGCTGTACACCGTCACCACCTTGCCCGATGGCACCACCCGGGAGGAATCCATCCAGATGGAGGGCGCGTTCGTTCGGGTCGACAACCCCTGGGGGGCCAACGACTACTTCCAGATCACGTCCATGGGTTCCATGGAGGAGGGCCCCCAGACCGTCGTCATCTACCGGGTGGACGACGTGGCCGCGGTCCAGGTGGAGGATGAATGGCTCACCGTGTCCCGGGACGAGGCCTTTCTCTTCACCTTCATGGCCGACATCTTCACCACGGCCATGGACGAGATCGCGCCGGATCTGACCGATGCCGAGCGGGTGGGCGTGGAGGAGGTCAACGGTGTGGAGGCCGTCCACTACCGCCTGACCGATCCCGAGCTCTTCGCGATGCTGGCGGACATCCAGGAGGAAGAGGACGGCCGGGTGGAGTCCATCTCCCTGGACGTGTGGGTGGCCCAGGAGGGGAACTACATCCTCAAGTACGCGATGGAGGCCCGGGCCGTGGAGGTGCCCGACGAGGATGCCACGGGCCAGGAGGTTCGGGTCACCCAGGAGGTCCGCTGGACCTTCGAGCTCTACGACATCAACAGCCCCGATGTGGAGGTGAGCCTGCCGGAGGGTCTCCCCAAGCCCGAAGAGGTGAGTGTCCCCGGCTTCGAGCCCGGGGCCTTCCCCATGCCCGAGGGGGCAGAGGTCACGGGGACCATGTTCGGCATCATCCAGATCGCCACCGATCTGTCGCCCGAGGAGGCCCAGACCTTCTACGAGGAGACCCTGGCGGATCTGGGCTGGACCGTGGAGGGGATGGCCGGCTTCTACCAGGTGAGCAAGGGCGAGACCACCTTCAGCCTGATCATCACCCAGGACGAGGCCAGCGGCAGGACCATGATCCAGGTCTACGGGGGCGAGGAGTAGAGAGGCCGAGGTTTTCCATACCGGGCCTGGAACCCAGGAGGGGGACGACCCTCTGATCGTCTCCCTCCTCTTCCTCTTGCCCTCTCCCCTCTGTGCTCCCGGGCACACACCTCAGTGGCCCAGGAGCTCCACGCTGTGCTCCCGACCATGGTGGTGGAGGTGGGCTTCCCCGAAACGCTCCATCAGCTTCCGCACCTGGTCTCGGCGGATCTGCAGGCGGGGCTCGCGGCACCGCCACTCGCCCGCCACCTGCTTCACCACCAACTGGGAATCCCCCCAGATCTCCACGGCCACGGTGGCGGGATCGATCCCCCGTTCCTCCAACTGGCCCAGCAGGTCTTCCAGGGACGCGATGAGGGCCTGGTACTCTGCCTCGTTGTTGGTCATCAGATCTCCGAACCGTACCCGGACCACCTGAGGGGACTCGCCGGGCCATTCCACCGCGTAGCTGCCGTAGCCCTGGCCGGGGTTTCCCCTGCTGCCGCCGTCGAAGGTGATGCGGATGTGCAGGGGCTCGGAGGGGGACGTCTGGTGGGCGGGCGGTTCTTCCGCAGAGGCCGGAGGCTCCTGGGCCGTCTGGGGGGGCGTCTCTTTGGCCTCTGGGCTCCTGTCGGCCTGGGCCTGGGCCGTCTGGGGGGGGCGACGCACCGTCTGGCTGGAGACCGCGGGGGCGATCCGCAGGGGGTCCAGGTCGGTTAGCCGCTCCGGTGGCTCCAACAGGCCGTTCACCTGCAACAGGCGCAGCAGGGTCCGGCGCTCCTGGGGCGTGAGCCGTCGGATCGCCTCCACCAGGTGTTCCAGGGCAAGGGTCGAGGTCATGCGGCCTCCTTGTCCACCTGGGCCTGGCGGGCTCGACGGCGTTGGCGGGCCTGCTCCCACAGATAGAGCAGGTTGGCCTCGTGGAAACGTTGGACCAGACCGCCCAGGGGGATACGGCTGCGGCCGAACGCGGCGACATCGTGCTGCAGCAGATCGTGCCGGGTGGCGCCCTCATCCATCAGCCGTTCCACCAGGCCTTGGATCGCCTCCAGGTACTCGATGGTCTCGTCGATGCTGCCGGTCACCTCGCCCCGCAGCAGCACGTCCCCATGTCCTTGGACGATGGATTCCAGGTTGAACTCGTGGAGGCGCCGCAGGGAGAGCTTGTACTGGTCCAGGTCGGCAAAGGGCGAAGCGATCATGGGGACCGGGAGGATCAGGTCGCTGGCGAAGAGGACCTTTTCCTCCCGCACGTGGACCACGCAGACATCCGGGCTGGGGCCGGGGGAGTGGATCAGGTGCAGGGTCTTGCCCCCCAGGCGGAGGAGCGCGCCCTCGCTGAAGACCAGCTTCGGCAGGCGGATCTCCACCTCCCGCAGCTCGGGGGTGTGTTCCTTGGCCTCTTCCAGGGCCCTCTGGCCGTAGCGGATGAGCATCTCCCGGCACATCTCGTGGGCCACCAGCTCCGCGTCGGGGAAGAGGTAGGAACCGTACACGTGGTCTGCGTGGCTGATGGTGTTGATCACGTACTTGATGCCCTGGGGGCACATGCGCTCCGCGAAGCGGATGATCTGGCGGGTCTCCGAGGGGAAGGGCAGGGTGTCGATCAGGATGCACCCCTCGGGGGTCAACACCAGGCCTGCGTTGACCTCCACGTATCGCTCGCTGGTGAACACCCAGGTGTCGTCCGCAACACGGGTACGGGTGATGGCCACGGTTCCGTTCTCCCTTTGCGCTGAACCTCCGGTTCCATCCATCGGAGGAAGGACACCAAGAGGCCAGTCTACCACAGCCGGAGATGGGCGTCAAGGGAAGAAAGCTTTTCTTTGGGTTTGGCCCCGGATCGGCCCGGGCGGGGCTGCCGGTCTCCAGGGCTGTGCCGAGGCGGTTACCCACGTGTTACCGGAAGGTTACACCAAATTGCGGATCGACAGGGTATGCTGGAGGTGTCTCCGTGTCTGTCCCTTGGCCTCTCGGGGCCGGGTTCGCACCTACAGGAAATGGGAACCTCCCATGGCCGAACTCGCGCTGGATCCCTTGGTCGTTGTGAGCTTCAATGCCCTGTTGCTGTCCACGCCCAAGGACTCGGAGCCCATCTCTCGGGCCGAGATCCTGGACCTGATGATGGCCATGGCCGATGCGGCCTGTGCCCGCTCCTCCGAGACCCTTCTGGGTGCCACCATCTGGAGCCCTCCCTCCTCGCCCCAGTTGGGCTAGGGCTCTGTTGCCGGGTAGCGCCGGTGTGCCCCGTAGGGGAAGAAGTCCGGCTCCTGGCCCGTGCGCTGCCGTTCCTGCATGGCCCACCAGAACTCCGGCGTGAAGAGGTCGCCGTGCACCTCCTCCATGATCGGGCGCAGCTCCTTGGGAAACCAGAGAAAGGTGCGGAACTCCTCGGGGAAGACATCGTGGGGGCCCACCGCGAACCAGGGCTCTGCGGCCAGCTCGTCCTCGTAGGTGGTGGCCTGGGGCAGCCGCCGGAAGTTCACCTCGCTCAGCAGGCACAGCTCGTCGTAGTCGTAGAAGACCACCCGTCGGTTCCGGGTGACGCCGAAGTTCTTGATCAGGAGGTCCCCGGGGAAGATGTTCGCGGTGGCCAGCTCTTTGATGGCGTTGCCGTAGTCGATGACCGCGGCTCGGGCCTTCTCCGGGCTCACCTCCTTGATGTACAGGTCCAGGGGATGGACCCGGCGTTGGGTGTAGACGTGGGTCAGGACCACATCGTGCTCCCGCACCACCACGGCCTGGGACGCGACCTGCTGGAGCTCTGCCAGCAGGTCGGGGTCGAAGCGCTCCCGGGCCAGGGTCAGGTGTTCGAACTCCTGGGCGTCCATGAGCCGGCCCACCCGGTCGTGGTGGAAGACCAGCTTGTAGCGTTCCATGACCTGGCGTCGGGTGGCGGATTTGGGGAAGGCGAAACGGTCCTTGATGACCTTGAAGACGATCTCGTAGGAGGGCAGGGTGAAGACGGCCATGACCATCCCCTTGGTTCCGGGGGCCATGATGAAGCGGTCCGTGGTCTGCTTCAGGTGGCGGTGCAGGTCCCGGTAGAGGACGGTCTTGCCGTGTTTGTGGTAGCCCAACGCGATGTAGAGCTCCGCGATGGGTTTCAGGGGCATGAGGGTGCGGAGAAAGCCCACCACATGGCTGGGGCGCTGGATGTCCGCGTGGAAGTAGGTGTGGGCGAAGCTGAAGAGGATGCTCAGCTCTCGCTCGGTCAGGAGGGTGGCATCCACGGTCACCCCCCGGGGCCCATGGAGCAGGGCAATGGCCAGGGGGTGCAGCCGGGTTCCCCGGAGGACGCGGCCCACCACGTAGGCGGCCTTGCCTCGGTAGAGGATCGGCCGCAGGATCTCCAGGGCCTGGAAGTGCCCTGTGTGCCAGATCTGCCGGACGTGATCCTGGATGCTCTGGGCCACCCGGCCTGCGTCCCGGGGCAGGTCCGCGAAGGGGGCGCCCAGGGGAAGGTCGGAGAGGAGGCGGGCCATCAGGCCGCTCAGGTCCGGCGTGTAGGGGTACCTGCGGATCGCCCGGCCCTGGGGCAGGTATGGGGGATCGAACCAGATGAACTCGATGGCCGGGTCCACCCCTACGGTGTGGAAGAACCGGCGGGTGACCGAGTTGTAGAAGGTCTCCCCGATCTCCTCGTCGGGCCGGCGGGCCAGGATGCGGGCGTAGGCGGTCTTGATGGCCGGCCAGTGGTCTCGGTCCTCGATCCAGGGGCCGAGGACCCGGCGGAGCTGGGTCACCGCAGCCTGGACGGTCGCGTTGTACAGGTCCAGCCGGCCCACCGCGTTGCGGTGCATGGCCTCCCACCGGCGGTGGGCGAAGTGGTCGGCCGTGGCCCGGGCCATGGCCCGGAAGCGCTCGTGGTAGGCGTCGAAGGCCTGGCCGATGAGCTGGGCCGCGGTGGCGGGTCGGTCCATGGTCACAGCCCGATGCTCCGTAGGTATGCCCGGTTGCGGCGGGCGTTCTCCTGAGGCGAGCCCATGCCCGGCAGGACATCCTGTTCCACGGTCACGTAGCCCCGATATCCCCGGGAGCGGAGCCAGGCCACCACCCCGGGGAAGTCCACACATCCCTCGCCCAGCCGGCAGAAGACCCCGTGGCGCACGGCCTGGAAGTAGTCCCAGCCCTCTTCTTGGGCCTTCTGGCCCACGGTGGGGGAGAAGTCCTTGAAGTGGACGTACCACACCCGGTGGCCGTAGCGCCGGAGGGCCGAGAGGAGGTCGTGGCATCCGCCCGCGCCGAAGGCGTAGTGGCCCGTGTCGAAGACCAGCCCCACCCGCTCCGGGTCGGTCCGTTCCAGGAGTTCGTCGATCTCCCAGGGGGCCTCCACGTAGCCGGCGCAGTGGTGGTGGAAGACCGTGCGGAGACCGGTCTCCTCCCACACGGCACGGGCCATCTGCTCCACGCCCTGGGCGAAGACCCGCCATTCCGGAGCCGACAGGCCCATCTCCGGGGTCACCCGGCCGGCATGGGCCACCCGCACCGGGTCCGTGCCGTTGTCGTCGGCCAGGACCAGGTAGGGCGGGAAAGTCTGTTCCAGCCGCTCGGCGGTCTGGGCCAGGAGCCGGGCCACCTGCCGCACCCGTTCCAGGCCCGGGCGGTGGGCGGTGGAGTCCTTCAGGGGAATGCCCACGAAGGCACCGGTCAGCTCCAGCCCCCGGGCGTGGAAGGCCGCGGCCAGCTCGTCGGGCTCTGTGGGCATGTAGCCCCAGTCCCCCAGCTCGCTGCCGGTGTATCCTGCCTCTGCCAGCTCGTCCAGCATCTGCTCGTACGGGATGGGGCGGGTTCCCCGGGTTTCCTCGAACTCCAGGGCCCCCCAGGAACAGGGCGCGTTGCCGACCCGGATCTCGCTCATGGTGCCTCTGGCCTTGGTGGTGTGGGGGATCGTCCCCGCTCGTCTGGGAATGCCTCTTCCGGGGTCCGGGCCTCCTCCCTCACAGGGCCGTCACCTCCTCCCATCCCTGGCTTGCCCAGGAGCGGACCATGGCCGCCTGGACCTTGGCCAGCTCGTAGGCGTCCTCGAAGTTGGGCGAGCGGGGTTGGCCCTCCGCGACGGCCCGGAGGAACTGGTAGGCCTCGATGACCTTCAAGTCCTCGTAGCCGATGCCGATCCCGTCCCCTGGGTTGAAGCGGCCGTGGAAAGGGTGCCTGGGACCGGCCAGCACCCGGGTGTAGCCGTCGTGGAGCTCCGTGTCTGGCCGGTAGAGCTCCAGCTCGTTCATCCGCTCGAAGTTCCAGCCCACGGCACCCCGGGTGCCGTTGACCTGAAAGGCCATCTCGCATTTGGGGCCGTGGATGGCCCGACAGGCCTCCAGGGTACCCCGGATACCGTTCTCGAACTCCACCAGGGCGCTCACGTAGTCCTCGTTGGTCACCGGCCCTTTGGGGTCCTCTGGGCGGCCCAGGGAGAAGTGGGTGCCCTGGCCGGGGAGAGGTAGGGGGCGTTCCGGGATGAAGGTATGGCGGTGGCTCACCACCCGGCGGATTCGGCCGGCCAGGAAGAGGGCCATGTCCACCACGTGGGACATGAGGTCCCCCAGGGTGCCCAGGCCGGACTTCTCCTCCTGGAAGCGCCAGGTGAGCAGGCTCAGGGGGTTGCTGCCGTACATGGAGAAGAAGCGGCCCCGGTAATGGGTGAGGGGGCCCAGCTCTCCCTGTTGGATGAGCTGCCTCGTGTACTGGACCAGGGGCGCCCAGCGGTAGTTGAAGCCCACGAAGCTCAGGATTCCGGCCTCTCGGGCCAGACGGGCGATGGCCGCGGTCTCCTGGGGGGTCCGGCCTACCGGCTTCTCGCAGAAGACGTGTTTGCCCGCCCCGGCCGCGGCACGGACCATCTCCAGGTGCAGGAAGTTGGGCGTGGCGATGACCACCAGGTCCACCTGGGGATGGTCCACCACCTGTCGCCAGTCGGTGGTGCTCTGGTGGAAGCCGAAACGGGCCTGGGCAGCCTCTGCCCGGTGGCGCACATCGTCCGCGCAGATGACCAGCCGGGCCTGGAGGCCCTGGTCGTGGAACCGATCGCCGACAGCTCGGTAGGATCGGCTGTGGACCTGGCCCATCCAGCCCATGCCGATGACGCCCACGCCGATGGTGTGGGTCATGGTTCGATCCTCTCCCTTGGCCCTGACAGGCAGTGGCTTCCAGGGCCTGCCGCGGCCGATCGGCCAGGCGGGCCCTGGGGTGGACGGATTCGCTGAGGGCGGCCGCGTGGAGACGGCCTCAGAACTTGCGGCTCCACTCTCGGGGCCAGCGCTCTACCACCACCTTGGTCTGGGTGTAGAACTCGATGCCGTGGTGGTCCTGGGCATGGAGATCGCCGAAGAAGCTCGCCTTCCAGCCGCTGAAGGGGAAGAAGGCCATGGGCGCGGCCACGCCGATGTTGATGCCGATGTTGCCGGCCTCGGCCTCGTAGCGGAACCGGCGGGCCGCGGCGCCGCTGCTGGTGAAGATGCAGGCCATGTTGCCGTATTCCCGCTGGTTCACCCGTTGGATGGCCTCCTCGATGGTCTCCACGTGCATCAGGCTGAGGACCGGGCCGAAGATCTCCGTCCGCGCGACCACGCTGCGGGGATCCACGTTGTCCAGCACCGTGGGGAAGGTCCAGAAGCCCTCCTCGTAGCCCGGCGGGGCCTTGTCCCGGCCGTCCACCAGCACGGTGGCCCCCTCCTGCTCGGCCTGGCCGATGAGGCCCTCGATCCGCTCCTCGCTCTGCCGGGTGATGATGGCCCCCATCTGGACCCCGGGCTCCAGGCCGTAGCCCACCCGCCGGCTGGCCGCGGCGTCCGCGATGGCCTCGGTGAAGGGGTGGCGGGCCTCTCCCACGGTGATGGCCACCGAGGCGGCCAGGCAGCGTTGGCCCGCGCACCCGAACGCGGAGTCGGCCATGATCCGGGTGGCCATCTCCATGTCCGCGTCGGGCATGATCACCACCGGGTTCTTGGCTCCGCCCTGGCATTGGGCCCGTTTGCCGTGGGCCGTGGCCCGCTGGTAGACGTGGCGGGCCACGGGCGTGGAGCCCACGAAGCTCACGGCCTTCACGCCGGGATGGTCCAGGAGGGCGTTCACCGTGTCCGCGGCGCCGTTCACCAGCTGGACCACCCCCGGGGGGAAGCCGGCCTCTTCCAGCAGGCGGAAGAGGAGCTGGGCGGTCCGGGGCACCTTCTCGCTGGGCTTGAGGATGAAGCAGTTGCCCGTGGCCACCGCGTAGGGCAGGAACCAGAGCGGGATCATGCCGGGAAAGTTGAAGGGGGTGATGGCCGCGACCACGCCCAGGGGCTGCCGGATCATGTGCTCGTCGATCCCCCGGGCGATGTCCTCGTTGTTCCAGCCCTGCATGAGGGAGGGCGCCCCGCAGGCCACCTCCACGTTCTCGATGCCCCGGCGCATCTCCCCCACGCTCTCCTCGTAGGTCTTGCCGCACTCCTCGGTGATGGTCCGGGCCAACAGCTCCAGGTGCTCCTCCAGCAGGTTCTTGAGCGCGAAGAGGTGCTGGACCCGTTCGGTGACCGGGACCCGCCGCCACCCCTGGAAGGCCTCCTGGCCCTGGCGGACGGCCTCGTCCACCTCCTGGGCCGGGGACAGGGGTGTCTCCGCGATGACCTGGCCGGTGGCCGGGTTGTGGACCGGGAGGGTCTCCCCGGCCTGGCTGGTGCGCCATGCACCGCCGATGTAGTTGAGGACTCGCTCGCTCATGGGCTGCTTCTCCTTGGGAAGGTCACGGATCAGGGACGGGGAGCGCCGAGGGGCATCCTGGGAACGGCCCGGGTCTCGCCCCTCGCTCGTCCCCGGCCGCTTCACGGCTGGGGTCCTGGGCCCTGTTCACAGGTGGTACCGCTCCTGGGCCCGCATCTCCTCCCACTCCTCCCGGGCGGCCCGGACCGAGTCCAGCTCGCTGACCTCGGCCACGGGCACGTCCCACCAGGCGTAGCCGGGCACCTCCTGGTAGCGATCCCCCTGGATGTAGAGGACCGTGGTGCGGTGGAGCTCCCGGGCCCGTTGCAGGCCCTGGATCAGGTCGTCGATGCTCTGGCAGCGGAGGACGTGGGCGCCCAGGCTCTCCGCGTTCGCGGCCAGGTCCACCGGCAGAGGACGGGCCTCCTCCTCGTCCGTGGGCAGCCCCTGGGCCGTGGGGTAGGCGTATCGGGTGCCGAAGCCCTTCTCGCCCAGGGAGCGGCTCAGGGCGCCGATGCTGCGGAAGCCCTGGTTGTCGATGAGGACGATGGTGAGCTTGTAGCCCTCCTGGATGGAGGTGACGATCTCGCTGGGCATCATCAGGTAGCTCCCGTCCCCCACCAGCACGTAGACCTCCCGGTCGGGGTCGGCCATCTTCACGCCCAGGCCTCCGGGGATCTCGTAGCCCATGCAGCTGTAGCCGTACTCCAGGTGGTACTGTTTGGGGTGGCGGGCCCGCCACAGCCGGTGGAGCTCGCCGGGCAGGCTCCCGGCCGCGCAGACCAGGACGCCCTCTGGGTCGCCGAACTCGTTCACCGCGCCGATGATGGCCCCTTGGAAGGGCAGGCCACTTGCGGCCAGGTGGGTGGCGTAGAGACGGGAGACCTCCTGGTCCCACTGGTCGTGGAGCTCCCGAGCTCGCTGGACGTTGGCCTCCGGGTTGCGATATCCCTCCAGCCGGCGGCCCAGCTCCTCCAGGGTGACCCGGGCGTCGCCCACCAGGGCCAGGGCCGCGTGCTTGTACGCGTCGAACTCGGCCACGTTGATGTTGATGAAGCGGACCTCGGGCTGTTGGAAGAGGGTCTTGCTGGCGGTGGTGAAGTCCGAGTAGCGGGTACCGACGCCGATGACCAGGTCCGCGTCCGCGGCCACGGTGTTGGCCGCCCGGGTGCCGGTGACCCCGATGGCCCCCAAGTTGAGGGGATGGTCGTAGCGGAGGCTGCCCTTGCCGGCCATGGTCTCGCCCACGGGGATCCCCGTCTGGTCCACGAAGGCCTGCAGGGCCTCGGTGGCCTGGCTGTAGATGACCCCGCCGCCCGCGACGATCAGGGGGTTGCGGGCCTCCCGGATCCAGGCCGCTGCCCGCTCCAGGGCCTGCAGGTCCGGCCGGTTGCGGGGGATGTGCCAGACCCGCTTCTCGAACAGCTCCACCGGGTAGTCGTAGGCCTCGGCCTGGACATCCTGGGGCAAGGAGAGGGTCACGGCGCCGGTGTCCGCGGGGCTGGTGAGGACCCGCATGGCCTCCATCAGCGCGGGGATGAGCTGGTCGGGCCGGTGGATCCGGTCCCAGTACCGGCTGACCGGCTTGAAGCAGTCGTTCACCGAGATGTCCTGGCTGTGCTCGGACTCCAGCTGTTGGAGGACCGGGGCCACGTTTCGGCGGGCGAAGATGTCCCCGGGCAGCAGGAGCACGGGAAGCCGGTTGATGGTCGCGCCTGCGGCCGCGGTGACCATGTTCGTCGCGCCGGGGCCGATGGAGGAGGTGCAGACCAAGGTGCGCAGGCGGTTCGTGTGCTTGGCAAAGGCCGCGGCCGCATGGACCATGGCCTGCTCGTTGCGGGCCTGGTAGTAGCGGAACTCCGGGTACTGGAGCAGCGCCTGGCCAATGCCCGCCACGTTGCCGTGGCCGAAGATGCCGAAGCAGCCGGCGAAGAAGGGCTGCTCCACCCCATCCCGTTCCGTGTGCTGGGCCATGAGGAAGCGGATCAGGGCCTGGGCGGTGGTCAGGCGAAGGGTTCCTGAGCCGGGCATGGTGGATTCTCCTTGGCTGCAGCGGGATGTGGAGATGTCGAAGGACTCGGACAGATCCGGAACGGACAGCCCATGATATACTGGGGGTGGCCGGGTTCGTCAAACCGTGGACAGGACATGGCACAGGAGACGGCACAGGACATGGAACCTGCGGGCCATCGGGGTGCCGGAAAAGGGCCCAAGCACCCCTTCGCGTCCCAGGCCCGGCGCCCCGGGAACCGGGAGCGTCCTGGACCGGGGCGCGCTCCAACCCTGCTGTTCTGGGGCCTGTTGGGGGCCCTTCTCCTGGTGGTGGGCTCCCGGGTTCCGGCTCGGCCCGAACCGACCCTGGCCATGGATCCCTCTGTGGCCCCGGATCTCCAGGCCCTGGCCCAGGAGACCTGGGCCCGTTTCCTGGCGGCATTCCCTGCCCAGAGGGGATGCATCCGGGACGTGACCTTGGTGGCCGATCCGGATCTGTCCGATCGGGCCGTCTACCACGTCCCCACGGCCACAGTCCGGGTCAAGGTCCCGGGCTCCGCGGCCCGGCTGCGGGCCGCCCTGGTCCACGAGTGGGCCCACCATCTGGAGATCACCTGTCCGGCCCACCGGGAGCTGCGCCCGGCCTTCCTCCGCAGCCTGGGCCTTCCGGTGGAGGCGCCCTGGTTCCAGGGGCAGGCCTGGGAGGCCACCCCCTCGGAGATCTACGCGGAGGCCGCGGTGGAGCTGGTGTTGGGCTCCCGGTCCATGCCCACCAAGGCTCGGGTGCCCTCGGCCGCGGTGGAACGGCTTCGGGTCTGGGCCCAGGCCCGGTGAGGCAGCCATGGGGGTCACTCCGGGTGCCGTTTCAGGGCCTCGGCCTCGCTCTCCAGGGATTCGGCCAGTTGTTCCTCCACGTGGGCCACGATGGCGTCCTCCTGCACGTCTCGGCGGGCCAGCTCCTCCAGCTCGTGGCTGATGGCCTCCAGCTCGTCCGCGCCGGACATCAGTCGGATCATCTCCTCTCGGCTGAGCTCCGCCTTGGTGTAGGTGCCCAGGGAGCGTCCCCGCTTGAGGATGGTGAAGCGATCCCCCACCGCGTAGGCATGGTGGGGGTTGTGGGTGATGAAGATGACCCCCAGCCCTCGCGCTTTGGCCCGGGCGATGTAGCGCAGCACCGTGCCGGCCTGCTTCACCCCCAGGGCCGCGGTGGGCTCGTCCAGGATCAGGACCTTGGCCCCGAAGTAGACGGCCCGGGCAATGGCCACGGACTGGCGCTCGCCGCCGGACATGGTGCCCACAGGCTGGTCCGGATCCCGGATGTCGATCCCCATCTTCCCCAGCTCCTCTCGGACCGTGCGTTTGGCGAAGTCGATGTCGTAGCGTTGGAAGGGCCCCCAGCCCCGCTTCGGCTCCGAGCCCAGGAAGAAGTTGCGCCAGATGGACATGAGGGGGATCAGGGCCAGGTCCTGGTAGACCGTGGCGATGCCGTGGCTCAGGGCCTCGCGGGGCGAGGTGAACCGGACGGGGCTGCCCTCGAAGTAGTACTCTCCCTCCGTGGGCTCGTGCACGCCGGACAGGATCTTGATCAGGGTGGACTTGCCCGCGCCGTTGTCGCCCAAGAGGCAGTGGACCTCTCCGGCATGGACGGAGAAGGAGACCCCGTTGAGCGCGATGACGCTGCCGAAGAGCTTGGTCACGTTGCGGGTCTCCAGCAGAGGGGTTCCCCGGCTCATGGCTCGGCCTCCTCGGATTCGGTCCTGGCCTTGGCCCGGGCCACGGCCAGGGCCTCGGCCTGTTTGCGGGTGTAGTCGTTGACCAGCACCGCGGCCAGGAGCATGATGCCCAGGAAGGAGAAGAACCAGTCCGTGTCCCAGCCGGCGAAGACGATCCCCACCCGGGCCATGCCGAAGATCAGGGCACCGATGGACGCGCCGATGGCGGAACCGTATCCGCCGGTGAGCAGACAGCCGCCGATGACCGCGGCGATGATGTAGACGAACTCCTGGCCGATGCCCTGGCTGGCCACCGCGGAGCGCAGACGCAGGTCGTTCATCATGCCCACCAGCCAGGCCGCGCTGGCCGTGGTCATGAAGAGGGCGATCTTCACCCGGTTCGCGGGAACGCCCACGTTGCGGGCCGCGTTGGGGTCGCCCCCCGCGGCGAAGATCCAGCTTCCCCAGGGGGTCCGCTGGAGGACCCAGGTGGCCAGGACGGTGATGGCGATCCACCAGAGGATGGTGGTCCGGAACTCCGCGCCCAGGAAGGTGAACTCGGTGTTGAAGATCATCCGGGCCGTGTAGAAGCCGGGCGCCTCGTCGATCCCGGCCACCCGCACCTGGTTGGTGACCAGCCGGGTGACGCCCACGTTCGCGCCTCGGAGGATGAAGAAGGTGGCCAGGGTGACGATGAAGCTGGGCAGCCCGGTCTTGATCACCATGAGGCCGTTCAGATAGCCTACCAGGAGCGCGAAGAGCAGGGAGATGAACATGGCGGGCCAGATGTTCATGCCCAGCTTCACGGCCAGGAGGCCGGTGATGAGTCCTGTGGTGCCGGTCATCACGCCCGCGGAGAGGTCGAACTCGCCGCCGATCATGAGCAGGGCCACGGCCACGGCCATGATGCCCAGGGTGGACGAGGGATCCAGGATCCGGGCCACGCCGTTGATGCTGAGCCAGTTGGTGGGGGCGATGAAGGCGAAGAAGATCCACACCACCGAGGCCCCCAGGAGGGCCCCGATCTCCGGTCGACGCAGCAGGATCTGCACCAGGCCCACGTTGGCCAGACGTTCGTCGGTCTTGGGGGGGCTTGTCGCGGTAACCGTCATGGGAACCTCCTGTTGTCCCGGGGAGACCGGGGTAGGGTGGGCCGGCCCGATCTCCGTCTGGCCGGTTGCTCGGGGGCTCGGAGGAGACGGCCCGGGGCGGGCCCTCCTCCTCCGAGCCGAGCCGGCGCGCTCAGCGGGTGCCCCGGGCGGCCAGCTCCTTCACCTGGGCCGCGTTGCTCGCGTCCACGAAGCCGGGGCCGGTGAGCACCGGCTGGCCTCCGCCCACGGTGTTCAGGTTCGTGTTGTACAGGTAGAGGAAGACCACGGGCAGGTAGCCCTGGAGGTACTGTTGCTGATCGATGGCGAAGAGGATGTCGCCGGCCTCGATCGCGTCCAGCACGTCCGGGCTCAGGTCGAAGGTGGCCAGCATCTGGTTGCCCCCCGCGGCCTGGACGGCGTCCAGGGCGGCCATGGCGATGACCGGGTTCAGGCTCAGCACCCCGTCGATGCCGCTGTCCGCGATGAGCTTGTCCTGGATGCTGGCGGAGGTGCCGGCCACGTCCCGGGTGCCCGTGGTGGCCACGTTGAAGCGGACCACCTCACCCTGGAAGGTGTCCTCCAGGCCCGCGCAGCGTTCCTCCAGGCCGATGTTGCCCTCCTCGTGGATCACACACATGACCTTGCTCGCACCGGCCGCGTTGAAGCGCTCGCCCGCGCCCTGGCCGGCCACGAACTCGGTCTGCCCCACGTGGGTGATGGCCCCCAGCTCCTTGTAGACGTTCACGCCGGAGTTGATGGTGACGACGGGGATCCCCGCGTCCACGGCCTTGGTCACCGAGTCCTGCAGCGCGTCCGGGTTGGCCAGGGAGACGATCAGGCCGTCCACCCCATCCGCGATGTAGGTCTCCACCAGCTGGGCCTGCTCGGCCGGGTCCAGGCTGCCCCCGGACTTCAGCTCGATGCCGTAGGTCTCCGCGGCGTCCCGGGCGCCCTTCTCCACCACGCCCCAGAAGAGGGACTCGGCCGGGTTGTCGTGGACGGCCAGGCCGAAGACCAGACCGGTCTGGGCCACCTGCTCCGCGGGGGCCTCCTCCGCAGGGGCTGCTTCCTCGGGGGCCGGTGCGCCGGCCTCCTGGGCCGGGGCCTGGCCGGCCGGTGCACAGGCCGCAAACACCAGGGCCACGATCCCCAGGATCACGAAGACGAGGGTGAGACGGGTGGTGCGCAACATGGCTCTGACCTCCTTGGGGCTAGAACGGAATCGACGGACATCTCGAAAAGGGAACACCCGGGGGAAGGGTGGTTCCGCCGCGTGGATGCCCGGGCGCCTTCTCCGAACGGCCGGATTCCCCGGGCCTCGACGAGTCTGGAGGCGGGTTCAGAGCCCGCCCCGCTCTTCCACGAAGGCCATCACCTCCTCGTAGGTGGGCATGAAGTTCGCGCAACCATGTTGGGTGACCACGATGGCGCCACAGGCGTTGCCCAGCCGGGCCGCGCGGTACCAGTCCCAGCCGTGGACGTACCCGTAGATGAACCCGGCCGCAAAGGCGTCCCCGGCCCCCAGGATGTTGTGGACCTGCACCGGGAAGCCCGGCGCCTCCACCACGGTGCCGTCCGCCAGGTGGACCCGGGCGCCCTGGGCGCCCACCTTTTCCACCACGGCCTGGGGCCCCGCGGCCAACAGCCGGCGGATGGCCGCCTCCACATCTCCCCGGACCGCGGTGTCGGAGACCGCATGCCCCCGGACCTCCATCTGGGCCGGGTCCGTGAGCATGGCCGCGTTGATCTCGTCCTCGGTGCCGATGACCACGTCCACCTGGGGGAGCACGGCCCGGGCGGCCACGCCGAAGGCCCGGGGATCGTGCCACTGATCGGGCCGGAAATCCAGGTCGAAGACCACCCGGGTGTCCGGGGCCTCTTTGGCCCGCTCCGCAGCGAACAGGGTGGCGCTCCGGGAGGGCTCCTTGCTCAGGTTCGTTCCCGCGAACTGGAAGACCCGGGCCCGGTCGATGGGCACCGTCAACACGTCGTCGATGTCCAGTTGGATGTCCGCGCAGTTCTCCCGGTAGTAGACCAGGGGGAAGCGGTCCGGCGGCTCAATGCCCAGGAGCACCGCGCTGGTCCGATATCCGGGCTTGCGGACGGTGTAGCTCAGGTCCACCCCTTCCCGGAGCAGGAAGGCCTGGATGAAGTCCCCCACCGGGTCGTCCCCCAGCCCGGTGACCAGGGCCGTCCGGAGGCCCAGCCGTCGGCCCCCCACCGCGATGTTCGTCGGCGACCCTCCCACGTAGGCGGCAAAGCTCCGGATCTCCGGGAAGGGGGCTCCCACATCGTTGCTGTACAGGTCGATGGAGGAACGCCCCATGTGGATGGAGTCGTAGCAGTGGGTGGTGGGCATGCTGTCTCCTCGTGGCTCTCTCTGTCGATCTCGGGGGAGGGTGGGATCAGGGAGAACGGGCAATGGGAACAATGAGTGATGAGTAACGAGTAATGGTGAGTCGGTTCAGTCTTTTTTACTCATTACCCATTTTCAGCAGTTCACGAATTCGTAGCGGAATCGGGATCCTCAGGGGCCGATTCCAGGGGGCGATGCCGCGTTTGGCTCAAATCGTGAATTACTGATTTGACTCATTGCTCGCTGCTCATTTTTCTCAGTACAGGGGCAGCCGGTCGTCCACGCTCCGGTAGCTCTCCTTCACCCACGCGTATCGAGGGTCGTCCT
>JALSIX010000039.1 GCA_026989655.1 Caldilineaceae bacterium | reverse complement strand
TTCTTCTTGGCCACGATGGCCACGGGCAGGGATCCGCGCTCGATCATGGTCCAGGGCATCTGTTCGAGGTGTGGAACGGCATGGTGGCAGCCATGATAGTGGAGGAACCGGGGATCTGTCAAATTCGGGAGCCGTGCCGACCGGCTGTTTCCGATATGTCTACGATGCCGCGGGCATGGGGCCCCATACTGGACCGGCCAAGTGCCCCATGGCCGGTCCCTTCCCCGGGACGGGCACCCCCACCCAGCCTCCCCCGGTTCGGGGGAGGGGAAACCCCCACCCAGCCTCCCCCAGGTTGGGGGTTCCTATGAGGAGTGCGCATTCTCCAATGCGCGCGGTCTGGCCGGGTTGCTGTGCGCATTTCCGGATGGACCCTCCTCGTTCGTGGGACCGGCGTCCGTTCGAGATCCAGGTTTTCCGCCCCAGCTTCGCGAGGATCGGGGGGGCTGTGCCCCCCTCAGATCCGCTCGAAGTAGCGCCGGCGCTCCCAATCCGTCACCGCGGCCTCGAACGCGGCCACCTCCTCGCGGTAGAAGTGGGCGTAGTGTTCCACCACCTCCTGGCCCAGGACCTGCCGGGTGAAGGGGCTCTGTTCGAAGAGCTCCACCGCCTCCTTCAGGGTCCGGGGCACGTGGGGCAGCTCCTGGGCCTTGTAGACGTCGCCGCGGAAGTGGGGCGGCGGCTCCACCTGGCGGGCGATCCCGTCCAGCCCCGAGGCCAGGGCCGCGGCAAAGGCCAGGTAGGGGTTGCAGTCCGCGCCGGGGATCCGGCTCTCGATGCGCAGGCTCGGGCCCTGGCCCACCACCCGGAAGCCCGCGGTGCGGTTGTCCTGGCTCCAGGCCAGGCGGGTGGGGGCCCAGGATCCGGCCTGGTAGCGCTTGTACGCGTTCACCGTGGGCGCGTAGAAGACCATCATCTCCGGCACGTGCGCGATCCAGCCGCCCAGGAACCAGCGGAAGAGATCCGATCCCTGCACCGGGCCCAGCCTCTGGTCGCCGGGAAAGGCCGGCCGGTCCGCCTGCCACAGGCTCAGGTGGATGTGGCAACTGCTGCCGGCCTGGTCCGCGGCGAACTTGGCCATGAAGGTGACGCTCACCCCGAGCTGTTCGGCCACGTCCCTCATGCACTGCTTGTAGACCGCGTGGCGGTCCGCCATGGTGAGCACGTCCGCGTAGCGGACGTTCAGCTCGTGTTGGCCCAGCCCCCATTCCCCCTTGGAGCTCTCCACCGGCACCCCGGATTCCCCCAGGGCCCGGCGGACCGCGGCGTGGAAGAACTCCTCTCGGGTGCCCTGGAACGCGTGGTAGTCCTCGATGTACCATCCGGCCGGCTCCAGGTCGGTGTATCCCTTGCGGGCTGCGTCCCGGTACGAGTCCTGGAAGAGGTAGTACTCCAGCTCCGACGCGGCCATGGCCGTGAAGCCCATGCGTTCCGCGGCTTCCACCTGGCGGCGCAGGAGGGTGCGGGGCGCGACCTCTACCGGCTGGTGGGTGTGCTGGTCCACCACGTCGCACAGGACCAGCGCGGTGCGGTCCAGCCAGGCCGCCCGGCGCAGGGTGGCCAGATCCGGCACCAGGTGGACATCGCCGTAGCCTCGCTCCCAGTTGGCGAAACGGTAGCCGGGCACGGGGTTCATCTCCATGTCCACGGTGAGCAGGTAGTCGCAGGCGTGGGTGCCGTTCTGGGCCACGTGGTCCAGGAAGAACGCCGCGTCGAAGCGTTTGCCCATGAGGCGGCCGTAGAGGTCTGTGAAGACCACCAACACGGTGTCGATCTCGCCCTGGTCGACCAGCTGTGCCAGCTCGTCCAGGGCCAGCATGCCGCGGGGTGTGGACACTGGATCGCCTCCTTGATGGATGTGAGGACAGGATGGGCAGAGGCCCCGGATCGGGGGAGGTGTTCCCAGGTATACCATCGAGGGCAGGGACGCGCAAGTCGGAGCGCAGGAGCGGGTATTGCCGGATGGCCGGGAGGGGGTCCCCTCCCCCGATCTGGGGGAGGCCGGGAGGGGGTCCCCCAGCTCATGGGGGGCTGTCGTCCTCCGGGGAGGGGGCGGCCTCCTGGGCCGAGGAGAGGGCCTGGGCTGCGGCCAACAGGCTCCGCACCTCCGCGTCGTCCACCTGGTGGAAGTCGTCGTACCAGAGGCCCACCCCGAAGAAGGGATCCGGGGTCAGGGGGCAGATGAACTCGTCCACCTGGGGCCAGCTCCGGAACCAGGCCGCGGTGGAGGCCGCGGCCACGGGCACGGCCACCACCACCCGGCTGGGGTCCTGTCCCCGGATGGCCTCCACCGCGGCCCGCATGGTGGCCCCGGTGGCCAGGCCGTCGTCCACCAGGATCACCGCCCGGTTCCGGAGATCCGGCGGGGGGCGGTGGCCCCGGTAGCGCTGTTGGCGGCGGCGCAGCTCGGCCCGCTCCCGTTCCGTCACCTGCTGGATCGTCTCCGCGGAAATGGCCAGCCCCTCCACCACATCCCGGTTCAGGACCCGGACACCGCCGTCCGCGATGGCCCCCATGGCCAGCTCCGGCTGTCCGGGCACCCCCAGCTTGCGCACGATGAAGAGATCCAGGGGCGCGCGGAGGGCCCGGGCGATCTCGAAGGCCACCGGGACGCCTCCTCGGGGCAGGGCCAGGACGATGACATCGTCCCGGTGGGCATAGTGGGAGAGGGCCTGGGCCAACACCTGGCCTGCGTGGCGTCGATCCCGGTAGCGAGTGGGCATGGCTGGGATCCCTGAGGTCGTCCGGCAATGGGTGGCCTGGGCCCCCGAGAAGGGGCCAACCGGTCTCGGTAGCTCCAGTATACCACCCCGGGAGATCAGGGGCTACCCGGCTGCCACAGGGGTTCCGCCACCCCGCGGACGTGGTTCTCGTAGCGGGCCATGGCGAAGAGCGCGTCCGAGAGCCGGTTCAGGTAGGGGAGCACCTGGGGTCCAATGGGCTCCTGTCGGGCCAGGGCCGTGGCCTCTCGCTCGGCCCGCCGGCACACGGTCCGGGCCACGTGGAGCTGGGCCGCGGCCGGGCACCCCCCGGGCAGGATGAAGTTCTCCAGGGGGCCCACCACCTGGGTCAGCTCGTCGATCAGGGCCTCCAGCCGTTCCACGGCCTGGGCCTGGATCTGGGGCACCGGAAACCGTTCCTTGGCCTCCTCGGGGAAACAGAGATCCGAGCCCAGGTCGAAGAGCTCGTTCTGGATCCGCGCGGCCTCGGGCGCGAGCCGTTCGCTCAGGCCCAGGGCCAGGGCCGTGCCCAGGTGGGAGTTCAGCTCGTCCACGGTGCCGTAGACCTGGACCCGCGGGTGGTCCTTGGGGACCCGCTGGCCATCCCCCAAGGCGGTGGAGCCCTGGTCACCGGTGCGGGTGTAGATCTTGGTCAGTCGGGGCATGGCGTCCTTCTCCTGGTGGCATGGATACGGATGGCATGGATACGGGGGGGCGCGTTCGGTTGGGGGGACTATAGCACAGGGCCGATCGTGCGGCCAAAAACCGGAGTTGCAAAGCCCGACCAGGTGGGCTATAATGGGGGCTGTCGGGCCAAAGAGGGCCCGGATCCCACGTCTTGGTTCCACAGGGATCAGTAATTCACGAATTCGTAGCGGAGTCGGCACATCCTCAGATGCCGATTCCAGGGGAGTGATGCCGCATCGGAGGATGCTCATTCCTCCGTTTGGCTGAAATCGTGAACTACTGGGGGTGTGGATCCCGTCCATCCAGTTCACCCAAGAGCGCAACCGCCCATGCGGAGCTTCGGCCTGTCCACGCTGCTTCTCGTAGCCCTTATCGCCCTTCGCCTCGTAGCCATCCTCATTCTCGATGGCCCGGGGCCATTGGCGGTTGGAGAAGCGGTGGACGCTTGAGGCCGAGTGTCCACGAGGTCGGCGCAGACCCTTCCCAACCGGGAAGGGTCTTTTTATTTGGGTGTCTGGTCTTGGGTCGATGTCGTTGGGCCGTGATCTGGGCTCGGCCGGAGGGGTGGGGCTTCTCGGGTCTCGTCCCACGTGTTCTCCGGGCTCGGATGTCCTTGTGCCGCATCCGGATAGATCCACACAGGAATAGCCCACACAGGAGAGAAAGGATCATGTCGACTGCACCATCCAACCCAGGCGATCTGCCCAGGCCCGCGGACGAGCCCCGGGAGATGACCGGGGCCCAGATGGTCTGGGAGGCCATGCTCCACGAGGGGGTGAAGGTGGTCTTCGGCCATCCCGGCGGGGCCATTCTCCCCACCTACGATGCCCTGGCGCCCCATGAGGCCGCGGGGCGCATCCACCATGTCCTGGTGCGCCACGAGCAGTGTGCCGCGCACATGGCCGATGGCTACGCCCGGGCCACGGGCCAGGTCGGTGTGTGCATGGCCACCAGCGGCCCCGGCGCGACCAACCTGGTCACCGGCCTGGCCACGGCCCAGATGGACAGCGTGCCCATGGTGGCCATCACCGGCCAGGTGCCCACGAACCTCCTGGGCACGGACGCCTTCCAGGAGTCCGACGTGGTGGGGGTGACCCAGCCGGTGACCAAGCACAACTACCTGGTCACGGATGTGGAGGAGCTGCCCTACGTCCTCAAGGAGGCCTTCTACATCGCGCGCACTGGCCGCCCGGGGGTGGTCCTCATCGACATCTGCAAGGATGTCCAGAACGCCACCGGCATCTTCCGCTACGACTTCTCGGTGGACCTCCCCGGCTACGAGCCCTGGCCCGAGTACTCCCCCGAGGCCCTGCAGGCGGCCGCGGACCTGATCAACCGGGCCGAGCGCCCCCTGATCCTGGCCGGCCACGGTGTCCAGTTGGCCGGGGTCAGCGACCGATTGGTGGAGCTGGTGGAGAAGGCCGAGATCCCGGTGGTCACCACTCTGCTGGGGGTGGGGGACATCCCCGAGACCCATCCCCTCTGCCTGGGCATGGGGGGGATGCACGGGGAGGCCTACGCCAACCGGGCCATCCAGAGCTGCGACGTCCTCATCGCCCTGGGCATGCGGTTCGACGACCGGATCACCGGCCGCCTGGATCGCTTCGCCCGCCAGGCCAAGATCATCCACTTCGAGCTGGACAAGGCCGAGGTGGGCAAGAACGTGGTGCCCGACGTGGCCGTGGTGGGCGACCTGGCCCAGACCCTGCCCGCGCTCCTGCCCCTGATCCAGGAGCGGCGCCATCCGGTCTGGATCCAGGAGATCAACGAGTGGCGGCAGGACACCCAGCAGACGGACATCCTCAACTTCGAGGTGGACGAGCTCATCCCCCCCTACGTGATCCGCCAGCTCTGGCACGCGGTCAAGGAGCGGGGCCAGGACCCCATCATCGTCACCGATGTGGGCCAGCACCAGATGTGGGAGAGCCAGTACTTCATCCACGAGCGGCCGGGGCAGCTCCTGACCAGCGGCGGACTGGGGACCATGGGCTATGCGGTGCCTGCGGCCATGGGGGCCCAGATGGCCTACCGGGATCGGCTGGTGTGGGCCATCTGCGGCGACGGCGGCTTCCAGATGACCCTGCAGGAGCTGGCCACCCTGCAGCAGGAGAAGCTCCAGGTGAAGATCGGCATCATCAACAACGGCTTCCTGGGCATGGTGCGCCAGTGGCAACAGCTCTTCTACAGCAAACGCTACGTGGGGACCCCGGTCCTCTCGCCGGACTTCGTCAAGCTGGCCGAGGCCTATGGGATCCCTGCCCTGCAGGTCACCCGACCGGAAGAGGTGGTGCCGGCCCTGCGCCAGGCCCACGAGACGGACGGCCCCTTCCTCATCGACTTCCAGGTGAAGGAGGAGGTGAACGTCTACCCCATGGTGGCCCCCGGCGCGGCCGTGGACGAGCTCATCCGGCGGCCCCGGCCGGCCATCGTCCAGGGGTACAGCGGTGTCCAGCCGAGCTGGTAACAACGGGAAGGAGCGTGGACCATGAAGTACACTCTTGTGGCCTGGATGCGGGACAAGCCCGGGGTCCTGAACCGGGTCTCCGGCATGTTGCGGCGCCGGAACTTCAACATCGACAGCCTCCAGGTCAGCCACAGCGAGACCCCAGGCATCAGCCGGATGACCTTCGTGGTGGACGGCGACGAGCGGGTCGCGGACCAGGTCATCAAGCAGATGCGCAAGCTGGTGGACGTGACCCGGGTGGAGAACATCACCGACAAGCCCGCCGTCCTGCGGGAACTGGCCCTGATCCGGGTCCGCACCACCCCTGAGACCCGAGCGGAGATCCTCCAGTTCGCGGACATCTACCGGGCCCAGATCGTGGATGTGGCCCTGGACAGCCTGGTGGTCCAGGTGGTGGGCAGCGAGGACAAGGTGGACTCGGCCATCCAGCTTCTGGAGAACTTCGGCATCATCGAGATGGTGCGCACGGGCCGGGTGGCCCTCCTCCGGGGCAGCGCAGGCCGGAGGAACGGCCGGCGGAGCACCGCAGTGTGGAGGGCCCGGGCGAACGGCAATCCATGACCACGCGGGGGCGTGGTCCAACCTCTCGGTCCAAATCTCTCATCGTACGGCGAGGCAACCCATGGCAACCATCTACTACGAAAACCAGGCGGATCTGGATCGGTTGAAGGACCGCCGCATCGCGGTCATCGGCTACGGCAGCCAGGGCCATGCCCATGCCCTCAACCTGCGGGACAGCGGGCTGGACGTCCGGGTGGGGCTGCACCCGGGCAGCAAGAGCCGGGCCCAGGCCGAGGCCGCGGGCCTCCGGGTGTTGACCGTCCCCGAGGCCGCGGCCGAGGCCGACATGATCATGGTCCTGATCCCCGATCCCATCCAGGCCCAGGTCTACCGAGACCAGATCGCGCCCCATCTCCAGCCGGGGAACACCCTGATGTTCGCCCACGGCTTCAACATCCGCTACGGGTTCATCGCGCCGCCCGACTCCGTGGACGTCTCCATGGTGGCGCCCAAGGCCCCGGGCCATCGGGTGCGGGAGGTCTTCACCGAGGGTTCCGGCGTGCCCGCGCTGGTGGCCGTGCACCAGGACGCCAGCGGCCACGCGCTGGAGGATGCCCTGGCCTACGCCAAGGGGCTGGGCTGTACCCGGGCCGGTGTGCTCCTCACCACCTTCGCGGAGGAGACGGAGACGGACCTCTTCGGCGAGCAGACCGTCCTCTGCGGCGGGGTCAGCGAGCTGATCAAGGCCGCGTTCGAGACCTTGGTGGAGGCCGGCTACCAGCCGGAGATCGCCTACTTCGAGTGCCTCCACGAGCTGAAGCTCATCGTGGACCTGATGTACCAGGGTGGCCTCAACTACATGCGCTACAGCGTCTCCGACACCGCGGAGTGGGGCGACTACAAGAGCGGTCCCCGGGTGATCACCGCGGAGACCCGCCGGGCCATGCGGGAGATCCTGGAGGAGATCCGGAGCGGCGCCTTCGCGGAGGAGTGGATGGACGAGTACCACAGCGGCGGCAAGCGCTTCTACGCCCGCCGGCAACAGGAACAGGGCCATCCCATCGAACAGGTGGGCAAGGAGCTGCGCCGGATGATGGGTTTTCTGGACGCGAGGGAGGTCTAGCGTGCCCCCATGTCCGAGGGAGACCGCCGAACCATGATCGATGTGATCGCAACCCTGGGGCCTGCCTGCCAGGAGGTGGAGACCCTGGTGGCCATGATCCAGGCGGGGATGACCACGGCTCGCCTCAACCTGAGCCACGGGGACTACGCGCTCCACCGGGAGTTGGCCACGGCCCTGCGACGGGCCTGCCAGGTGGCCGGGCAGGAAGTGGCGCTGCTGGCCGATCTGCAGGGCGCCAAGGTGCGCATCGGTTGGCTGGGCCAGCCGGTCTCGGTCCAACCAGGGGACAAGGTGGTCCTCGTGGGCGACGGACGCTACGTAGGGCGCGATCGGGCGGCCCAGGCCGTGCCGGTGCTGCCCGTGGACTTCGACCTGGGGCCCCACGTGGCCCCCGGGCAGAGTGTGCTCATCGACGACGGCCAGATCGAGCTCCGGGTGGAGGCGGTGGTGGAGGGCCGGGTCCGCTGTCGGGTGGTCCACGGCGGGGTGATCCGGGAGCGGAAGGGGGTGAACGTGCCCTACACCCCCCTGCCCATCCCCGCCCTGACGGAGAAGGACCGGGCCGACGCGGTCTTCGCCGTCCACCTGGGGGTGGACTGGATCGCGCTGAGCTTCGCGGGCTCGGCCCGGGACGTGGAGGAGCTGCGGCAGCTGATCCAGGGGGTGGCCGGCCCCGATGGCTCCTTGCCTCGGATCATGGCCAAGATCGAGCGGCCCGACGGCGTGGAGAACCTGGTGGAGATCATCCGGGCCAGCGACGGGGTGATGGTGGCCCGGGGCGATCTGGCCCTGGAGACGAACCCATGGCAGCTCCCGCTTCTCCAGAAGCAGATCGTCCGGGCCTGCCGGGAACATGGCAAGAAGGTGGTGGTGGCCACCCAGATGCTGGAGAGCATGGTCCACAGGGCCCGGCCCACCCGGGCAGAGGTCAGCGACGTGGCCAACGCGCTCCTGGACGGCGCGGACGGGGTCATGCTCAGCGGCGAGACCGCGCTGGGCGCGCACCCCGTGGCCGCGGTCCAGACCATGTGTGCCATCGTCCGCCACGTGGTGGCGGCCCAGGAGAGCCCGGCCTGGACGCCTCCACCCCCGGCCCTGGGGCGCCAGGCCTTTGCGTGGTGAGAGGAGGTGATGGACATGGACGACGACCTTAGCGGCCTTTTCCGGTGGGAGGCTGGCCGGTAGGCCCCATGCCGAACCGCCAGGGGGGCCCACCCCTGGATTTCGTCGGGTCTGTGCTATGATGGGAGCCATCCCCGTGGCTCCATCCATCATCTCCGGAGGAGAGGACCATGAGCAACGACTTCCACACCGAGCACGGTCGTCCTGAGCCCAGTGAGGTCGATCGGGACGACCCGCCCGTAGATGTAGACCCGTATCGCATTCCGGACATCCGGGCCTGGGCCCGGGAGATCGCCCACGGCAACACCGTCCTCATCTTCGACACCACCCTGCGGGACGGGGAACAGAGCCCCGGGGCCACCCTGAACGAGCACGAGAAGCTGGACATCGCCCGCCAGCTCTCCCGCCTGGGGGTGGACATCATCGAGGCCGGGTTCCCCGCGGCCAGCCCCGGGGACCTGGCCGCGGTGCAGCACATCGCGGAGACCGTGGGCCGAACCCCCCGGCTGGATCGGTCCGGCAACTGGACGGCCCCCCCAACCATCGCGGGCCTGGCCCGGGCCAACCGACACGACATCGACCGGGCCTGGGAGGCCGTGCGCCCCGCGGTACGTCCCCGCATCCACACCTTCATCGCCACCAGCGACATCCACATGGAGCACAAGCTGCGCATGACCCGGGACGAGGTCCTGGAGACCGTGGGGGACATGGTCCAGTACGCGCGCGGCCTGTGCGACGATGTGGAGTTCAGCCCCGAGGACGCGGGCCGCAGCGATCCGGAGTTCCTGGTCCAGGTGTTGGGGGTGGCCATCCGCGCCGGGGCCACCACCATCAACATCCCGGACACGGTGGGCTACACCACCCCGGAGGAGTTCGGCGAGCTCATCCGCTACCTGCGGGAGAAGGTGCCCGGGGGGCAGGACGTGATCTTCAGCGTCCACTGCCACAACGACCTGGGGTTGGCCACGGCCAACACCCTGGCGGGCATCCGAGCCGGTGCCCGCCAGGCCGAGGTGACGGTCAACGGCATCGGCGAACGGGCCGGCAACACCAGCCTGGAAGAGGTGGTCATGGCCCTCTACACCCGCCGCGCGGTCTTCGGCCTGGACACGAACATCGTCACCCAGGAGATCCACCGGGCCAGCGACATGGTGAGCCGCTACACGGGCATCGTGGTCCAGCCCAACAAGGCCATTGTGGGGGCCAATGCCTTTGCCCACGAGGCCGGCATCCACCAGGACGGCATGCTGAAACACAAGCGCACCTACGAGATCATGGATGCCTCCACCATCGGCCTGAGCCACAGCAAGTTGGTGCTGGGCAAGCACAGCGGCCGCCATGCCCTCCGGGTGCGGCTGGAGGAGCTGGGCTACCACCTGAGCAAGGAGGAGCTGGACGAGGTCTTCCGCCGCTTCAAGGCCCTGGCCGACAAGAAGAAGACCGTCACCGACGCGGACCTGGAGGCCCTGGTGGGGGACGAGCTCTACCAGCCGGTGGAGATCTGGGAGCTCCTGGACGTCCAGGTCCAGTGTGGCTCCAACGTGATCCCCACCGCGGTGGTGCGGCTGCGCAACAACCAGACCGGCCAGGTCTTCACCGATGCCGGCTTCGGCACCGGCCCGGTGGACGCGGTCTACCAGGGCATCAACCGGATCGTCCAGGCCCCCAACAACCTGGTGGAGTTCCTGGTCCAGGCGGTCACCGAGGGCATCGATGCCAACGGCGATGTGACCATCCGCATCGAGGTGCCGGACAGCCGGGGGTACAAGGAGACCGCGCAGGGGCGGCCTCGCCGTCGCCTCTTCAGCGGCCGGGGCGTGGACACGGACATCATCGTGGCCAGTGCCAAGGCCTACATGCAGGCCCTGAACAAGATGATCGCGGCCCAGGGCGACGAGGCCGCTGCCGTGGGGATCCCGGCCGGAGAGGAGGAGGCCGCGGCCCAGCCCACACCGTGAGGGGGAAGAGCTGCCCTGGGGAACCCTGTCCCATGGCCGGATGCCCGGGTGGCCGGGCCCTGGTGTCTCCCACAGGTGGTCGAGCGCCGGCGTGTCCGGTCTCCACGGTAGGGCAAACCGGGGCTTGCCGGTATAATGGAGGTGACCATTCCATCGCTCCACCCTCTGTCCGACGATGGCGTCGTCCAGTCTACGGAGACTGCATGGGAGCCGGCCGGCCCCAAGGTCGGGCTCCCGGAGGCTCCCCTCCCCACTTCGGATCGATGCCAGGAAGGAGGCGCCATCGTGGAAACCACAGGCTATCCGCTCTACCGTCCCGACCTGGAGCACGATGCCTGCGGCATCGGCTTCGTGGCCCATATCGAGGGGCGTCGCAGCCACCGGGTGTTGCGCATGGCCCTGGAGGCCCTGTGCAACCACGCGCACCGGGGTGCGGTGGCGGACGACCGCAAGACCGGCGACGGCGCGGGGATCCTCACCCAGATCCCCCATGAGTTCTTCGCCCGGGAGCTGGCCCGCATGGGCGTTGCCCAGGTGCCCTCCCCCGGGGATCTGGCCGTGGGCCAGCTCTTCCTCTTCCGCCAGGACCCCGAGGACCGGGCCCGAGCCCGCCGGATCGTGGATCAGGTCTTCGGGGAGATGGGCCTGGAGGTGCTGGGCTACCGCTCGGTGCCGGTCATCGAGTCCGCGCTGGGGCGGCGGGCCGCGGCCACCCGTCCCTGGATGGAGCAGGTGTTGGTCCGGCGCACGCCCCAGGCCTGTCGGGCGGGGGACGACTTCGAACGTCGGCTCTACCTGGCCCGCAAGCGCATCGCGCATCGGGCCCGTCGGGCCGGGGTCCAGCGCCTCTACATCGCCAGCCTCAGCAGCCGGACCATCGTCTACAAAGGGCTGGTGTTGGCCCAGGAGCTGGAGCACTTCTACCCCGACCTGAGCGATCCGGACTACCGGACGGCCATCGCGGTCTTCCACCAACGCTACAGCACCAACACCTTCCCCACCTGGGAGCGGGCCCAGCCCTTCCGGCTCCTCTGCCACAACGGGGAGATCAACACCCTCCAGGGCAACGTGAACTGGATGCGGGCCCGGGAGGCCGATCTGGCCCACCCCGTGTGGGGGGACGAGGTGGGGGATCTGCTGCCCATCATCGGCGCCCAGGGCAGCGACAGCGCGAAGCTGGACAACGTGCTGGAGCTGTTGGTCCGCAGCGGCCGGGACATCCGCCACGCGCTCATGATGATGATCCCAGAGGCCTGGGAACGCCTGCCCGAGGGCGAGATCCGGCCGGAGCGGCGGGCCTTCTACCAGTACCACAGCGCGCTCATGGAGCCCTGGGATGGGCCCGCAGCGGTCACCTACACGGACGGCCGCCTGGTGGGCACCATCCTGGACCGCAACGGCCTGCGCCCGGCCCGCTACGTGATCCTGGACAGCGGCTTCGTCATCAGCGCCAGCGAGACCGGCGCGGTGAGCTACGACGAGGGGCGGGTGATCAAGAAGGGCCGACTGGGACCCGGCCAGATCCTGTGCGTGGACACCACCCGGGGCCTGGTGATGGAGGACGAGGAGATCACCCGCTATTTCGCAAACCGCCGGCCCTACGGCCAGTGGGTGGCCGAGAACCTGCTGCCCCTGGATCGGGTCCCCCTGCCCCAGGGCTTCCGGCTTCCCCCCCTCCCGGTGGCCGAGCCTCCCGAGGAGCAGGAGGCCGAACCCCGCCCCAACGGCGCGGCCCGGGGGAGACGGACCGGTGCCCGACCCGCTCCCAACCTGGACCTGATCCGCCGCCAGCTTGCCTTCGGCTACACCAGCGAGGAGCTGGTGGTGGTCCTCCGCCCCATGGTGGTGGACGGCAAGGAGCCGGTAGGGGCCATGGGGGACGACACGCCCCTGGCCGCGCTGAGCAAGCTGCCCCGGCCCCTGTTCCACTACCTGAAACAGCGCTTCGCAGAGGTGACCAACCCTCCCATCGATCCCCTGCGGGAGGAGATGGTCATGAGCCTGCGGGTGCTCCTGGGCCAGCGGGTCAACCTCCTCAGCGAGGTGCCCGAGGCCACCCGGCTGGTGGAGCTGAGGGGCCCCGTCCTCCGGCCCGAGGACATGGCTCGGCTCCGTTCCCTGGATGCGCCGGAGTTCCGCATGGCCACCCTCCAGGCCACCTGGCCCGCTCCGACGGGCGCGGACACCACCCGCCAGGACGCGGGGAATGCCCTCCGGGCCGCGGTGGATCGCCTGTGCCGCCAGGCCGAGGACGCGGTCCGGGCCGGTGCCCGGATCCTGGTCCTGAGCGACCGGGGCGTGGACGCCCACACCCTGCCCATCCCCTCCCTGTTGGCGGTGGGCGCGGTGCACCATCACCTGATCCGCCAGGGCTTGCGGATGAACGCCAGCCTGGTGGCGGAGAGCGGCGAGCCCCGGGAGGTCCATCACTTCGCGGCCCTCATCGGCTACGGGGCCAATGCGGTCCACCCCTACCTGGCCTTCGAGACCATCGACGAGATGGTGGCCGAGGGACAGCGGGTGAACCACATGACCCGGGAACAGGCCTACACCCACTTCGTCCAGGCCGTGGACAAGGGGCTGCTCAAGATCATGTCCAAGATGGGCATCAGCACCGTGGACAGCTACTGCGGCGCCCAGATCTTCGAGGCCGTGGGCATCGGCCGCGAGCTGCTGGAGGTGGCCTTTTCGGGCACGCCCAGCCAGCTCGGCGGCGTGGGCTTCGAGACCGTGGCCGAGGACGTCCTGGCCTGGCATCGGGCGGCCTATCCGGACAGCGCGACCGGCCGCACCGTGCGGCTGGCCACCTGGGGGCTGTACAAGCCCCGGCGGGGGGGCGAGCTCCACGAATGGAGCCCGCCGGTGGTGAAGGCCCTCCACCGGGCGGTCCGGGCCTCGGATCCGGAGGAGGGCTGGCGCCACTACCGGGAGTACGCCACCCAGGTGGACCGGATGCGCCTGGCGCCCCGGCACCTGCTGGACTTCCGCCACACCCGGCCGGCCATTCCCCTGGAGCAGGTGGAGCCCCCGGAGCGCATCCTCCAGCGCTTCAGCACCGCGGCCATGAGCTTCGGCGCGCTGAGCCAGGAGGCCCACGAGACCCTGGCCGTGGCCATGAACCGGCTGGGGGGCATGAGCAACTCCGGGGAGGGGGGCGAGGCCCGGGAGCGCTACTTCACCGAGAAGGCCAGCCGCATCAAACAGGTGGCCTCCGGGCGCTTCGGCGTCACCCCGGAGTACCTGATGAGCGCGGACGAGCTCCAGATCAAGATGGCCCAGGGCTCCAAGCCCGGTGAGGGCGGCCAGCTCCCCGGCCACAAGGTCTCGGTGGAGATCGCACGCCTGCGCCACAGCACCCCCGGCGTGGCCCTCATCAGCCCACCCCCCCACCACGACATCTACAGCATCGAGGACCTGGCCCAGCTCATCTACGACCTGAAGACCGTGAACCCCCACGCCCGGGTCACGGTGAAGCTGGTGGCCCAGATCGGGGTGGGCACCATCGCCGCGGGGGTGGCCAAGGGCTTCGCGGACGGGATCCTGATCAGCGGCCACAGCGGCGGCACCGGCGCCAGCCCTCTCAGCAGCATCAAGAACGCGGGCCTCCCCTGGGAGCTGGGCCTCGCGGAGACCCACCAGACCCTCCTGGCCAACGGCCTGCGCACCCGGGTTCGCCTCCGGGTGGACGGCGGCCTGGCCACCGGTCGCGATCTGGTCATCGCGGCCATGCTGGGCGCGGACGAGTTCAGCTTCGGCACGGTGGCCATGATCGCGGAGGGATGCATCATGGCCCGGGTGTGCCACAAGAACTCCTGCCCGGTGGGGGTGGCCACCCAGCGCCCGGAACTTCGGGCCAAGTTCCCGGGAAAACCCGAACACGTGATCCGCCTCATGCGCTACCTGGCCGAGGAGGTGCGCCACATCCTGGCCCAACTGGGCTTCCGCAGCCTGGACGAGGTCATCGGCCACCCCGAGTTCCTGGAGCAGGTGGTCCACGGCCGGGAGGCGGGCTTCATGGACCTGGGCCCCCTGCTCTACGTGCCGGACACGGGCTCGGCCCGGCGCAACGTCATGCCCATGAACGAGATGCCCCGGGAGGAGGGCCATGTGGGCGACCGGATCGTGGAACAGGTGCTGGCCAGCCTGAAGGCCAACCCCAATGCCCCCATCCGCCTGGCCCACCGGATCCGCAACACCCAGCGCACGGTGGGCGCGAAGCTGGCCGGCCAACTGGCCCTGCGCTACGGGGATGGCGGCCTGCCCGATGGCCAGATCCAGATCCACTTCACCGGCTCTGCGGGCCAGAGCTTCGGCGCGTTCGGCGTTCGGGGCATGGCCCTCTACCTGGTGGGGGATGCCCAGGACTACCTGGGCAAGGGGCTCAGCGGCGGCGAGATCGTGGTCCGCCCCCCAGAGGAGGCCATGTACGTGCCCCACCAGAACGTGATCATGGGCAACACGGTCCTCTACGGCGCCACGGGCGGGCGGCTCTTCGCGGCGGGCCGGGCCGGGGAGCGCTTCGCGGTCCGCAACAGCGGCGCGGTGGCCGTGGTGGAGGGCACCGGCGACCACTGCTGCGAGTACATGACCGGCGGCACCGTGGTGGTCCTGGGGGAGACGGGGCGGAACTTCGGTGCCGGCATGACCGGGGGCCAGGCCTTCGTCTACGACATCGACGAGACCTTCGAGCGGCGCTACAACCCCGAGCTGGTGGCCATCCGCCGCCTGGCGGACGCGGACGAGGCGGTGCTGCGCCCCCTCATCCAGGAGCACCACCGCAAGACCGGCTCCGAGCGGGCCCGCACCATCCTGGAGGACTGGCCCACCCATCGGCAGTTCTTCTGGCACGTGGCCCCCCGGCAGGACGTGGAGGCCATCGAGGCGGCCAACGAGGGGGTGGACGAGCCCTCCCGGGACCTCCGGGAGACCCAGGCCCAGCCCTGAGGCATCGGGCCCGGGCCGGTGGAGACGGAAGCAGTTGGAACAGCGCGAGTGGCACAGCACGGACCCGATGGAACGGAGATGAGCATGGGAAAGACCCTTTTCGAGAAGGTATGGGACGCACACGTGGTTGCCCAGGACCCCGGCGCGCCCGCGGTCCTCTACATCGACGCCCACCTGATCCACGAGGTCACCTCGCCCCAGGCCTTTGCCCTCCTCCGAGAGCGGGGCCTGAAGGTCCGCAGGCCCGACCGGACCTTCGCCACCATGGACCACGCCATCCCCACCCGGGATCTGGACATCGCCCTGTGGCCCCAGGACGCCGCGCGCCAGGTGGAGACCCTGCGCCGGAACTGCCGGGACTTCGGCATCACCCTCTTCGACATCCAGGGAGATGTGCAGGGCATCGTCCACGTGGTGGGGCCCGAGATGGGTATCACCCAGCCCGGGATGACCATCGTCTGTGGGGATAGCCACACCAGCACCCACGGTGCGTTCGGTGCGCTGGCCTTCGGCATCGGCACCAGCGAGGTGGCCCACGTGTTGGCCACCCAGTGTCTCCTCCAGAGGAAGCCCAAGACCTTTGCCATCAACGTGGAGGGGGAGCTGGGCTTCGGGGTGACGGCCAAGGACATCATCCTGGCCATCATCGCCCGCAACGGTGCCGCCGGCGGCGTGGGCTACGTCTTCGAGTATCGGGGCAGCGCCATCCGCAGCCTGAGCATGGCCAACCGCATGACCATCTGCAACATGAGCATCGAGGGCGGGGCCCGGGCCGGCCTGATCGCGCCGGACGAGAAGACCTTCCAATGGCTCCAAGGACGCCCCTACGCGCCCCAGGGTCCGGACTGGGAGCGGGCCGTGGCCTACTGGAGGACCCTGCACTCGGATCCCGACGCGGTCTTCGACCGGGAGATGACCCTGGATGCCGGCGAGCTGGAGCCCATGGTCACCTACGGCACCAACCCCGGCCAGGGGATCCCCATCAGCGGACGGATCCCCTACCCCGAGGAGCTGGAGGATCCCGGAGAACGGCGCAGCCTGCTGGCCGCGTTGGAGTACATGGGGCTCAAGCCTGGGCAGAAGATGGAGGGCCAACGGGTGGACATCGTCTTCCTGGGCTCCTGCACCAACAGCCGCATCGAGGACCTGCGAGAGGCGGCCAAGATCGTCCGGGGCCGCAAGGTGGCCGACCATGTCCAGGCCCTGGTGGTGCCTGGCTCCAAGGCGGTCAAGCGCCAGGCCGAGGAGGAAGGGCTGGATCGCATCTTCGTGGAGGCCGGCTTCGAGTGGCGGGGCGCGGGCTGCTCCATGTGTCTGGCCATGAACGAGGACAAGGCCCCGGCCGGCAAGTACGTGGCCAGCACCAGCAACCGGAACTTCCGCGGGCGCCAGGGGCCCGGGGCCCGGAGCCTGCTCATGAGCCCCATCATGGCCGCCGCGGCCGCGGTGGAGGGCCGGGTGGTGGACGTGCGGGAGCTCATGCGGGAGCCCCTGGCCGTGTAGCCCGGGGCGGGGCCCTTTCCCGGCCCGCACCCAGGACATGTGACATCCAGCGAGGCATCCACCCTGGAGGAACGGACCGATGGAACCCTTCCGCACCCTGCGCGCCCGGGCCGTGCCCCTGCGCGCGGAGAACGTGGACACCGACCAGATCATCCCCGCCCAATACCTCACCGCGGTGACCCGGGAGGGCATGGGCCAGGGGCTCTTCTCCGGGTGGCGCTACCACCCGGACGGCACGCCAAACCCGGATTTCGTGCTGAACCAGCCCCAGTACGCGGGCGCGGAGATCCTCATCGCGGGCCGCAACTTCGGCACCGGTTCCAGCCGGGAGCACGCGGTGTGGGCCCTGCTCCAGTACGGTTTCCGCGCGGTCATCGCCCCCTCCTTCGCGGACATCTTCTTCAACAACGCGCTGAAGAATGGCCTCCTGCCCGTCCGCCTGCCCGAGGAGGCGGTGCAGATGCTGTGGGATCTGGTGGAGGAGGAGCCCGATACCCCCATCCGTATCGATCTGGAGCGCCAGATCGTCACCCTGCCCGATGGCCAGGAGCTGGGCTTTCCCATCGATCCCTTCCGGAAGATGTGCCTGCTCCAGGGGATGGACGACCTGGGCTATCTCCTCTCCAAGGAGCCGGAGATCGCGGCCTACGAGGCCCGGTCCCCGTGGTGAGGTGTTCCACCGGGCCCCGGGGCCCTGGACGCGGTGGACACACCCTGAGCATGTCGGGACTTCCACATGGACAGTGCACCGATCGCCCTGGACGAGAGGACCATCCTGGCGGAGCGGCCGTTCACCCATCCCCGTTGGACCGCCGCGGACGGCCGGGCCATGGAGCGGATGGCCGCCCGGGTCCGGGAGCTGGTGCTCCGGGAACGTCCCCGGGTGAAGGGGCGACGCCTGGACCTCTTCTACCTGGAGGAGGCCGAGGGGCGCTCCCACCGGGTGGTGATCGCCCACTGGGACGCGCTGCGCCGGGGCGCTTCCCTGATGGTGGTGGGTTTCTTCGGACAGCGGCGCCCGGGCGCGGACGAGCTGGAGGTCCACATGGCCGACTCCGTGCTCCTGCAGGAGTTCGTGGACCATCCGGACCTGCTCAGCTACAGCTCCCTGCAGCTGGCCCACGGCCAGTGGGGCAACCTGGTCCTCTTTCGCCGGGTCGAGGGGCTCCAACACTGGAACCGCAGCCCCTTCCATGCCCGGGTGGCCGCGGAGATCTCGCCCCGGTACTACCGCTCCATCCGGCTGCACAACGGGCGGCTGCCTGGCGGGCTCTTCGGTGGGGCCCCCATCCGTATTGTCCAGACCAAGTACTACGACTTCGCCGGCCCCGAGGGGGCACCGGGGCACTGTTGGCGGGCCGTGCGGACCTACCAGGGGCCCACCCTGTCCCGGTGACGGGCAAGGAGCCTGTGCGGAGGGCGAGACCCCTATGCGGATCGCGGTGGGTTCCACCAATCCGGTGAAGCTGGCCGCCGCGGAGATGGCTGCCCGGCCCCTCTGGCCCCAGGGGGAGTTCCTGGCCGTCCCCGTGGAGTCCGGGGTGGGCGACCAGCCCTGGGGCGACGAGGAGACCATCCGCGGCGCCATTCGCCGGGCCCAGGGCGCCCTGGCCAGGGGCCGGGCCGATGTGGGCATCGGCATCGAGGCCGGGGTCCACGACACCTCCTACGGCCTCTTCGTCATCAGTTGGGCCGCGGTGGTGGACCGGGCAGGACGATTGGGCCTGGGCGGCGGCGGCCGGCTCCTGCTGCCGGAGCCGGTGGCCCGGCGGGTGCGGCAGGGCCAGGAGCTGGGCCCGGTGATGGATGCCTGGACCGGTGAGCACAACACCAAGCAGCGCCAGGGCACTGTGGGGATCCTCACCGGCGGTCGCTTCGGCCGGACAGAGGCCCTGGCCCACACCTGCCTGCTCGCGCTGGCCCGCTTCATCGCAGCCGACCACTACGAGCGGGCCCCGGCACCGGACGGAGACGGTGCCGAGGCCCACCCCTGAGAACGAGGAGCGGATCGTGGAAGCAACCCTTGTGCTGCTGGACGGCGACGGCATCGGCCCGGAGGTCCTCCGGGAGGCCCGCAAGGTCCTGGACACGGTGGCCCAGACCTTTGGCCACACCTTCACCTACGACCACCGGCTCATCGGCGGCTGCGCCATCGACCAGCGGGGCACCAGCCTGCCCCCGGACACGGTGGAGGCCGCCCAGGCCGCGGACGCGGTGCTCCTGGGCGCGGTGGGAGGGCCCAAGTGGGACGATCCCCGGGCGCCGGACCGCCCAGAGCGGGGCATCCTGGGCATCCGCAAGGCCCTGGGGCTCTTCGCCAACCTGCGCCCGGTACACCTCCACCCCCATCTGGTCCAGGCCAGCACCCTGAAGCCCCAGGTCCTGGAAGGGGTGGACCTGCTGGTGGTCCGGGAGCTCACCGGGGGCATCTATTTCGGCCCGCGCCAGGAGGCCGGGGACGCGGGCCAGGAGGCCTACGACACCATGCTCTACACCCGACCCGAGATCGAGCGGGTGGTCCGGCTGGCCGCGGACGCGGCCATGGGCCGGCGACGCAGGCTGGCCAGCGTGGACAAGGCGAACGTCCTGGCCTCCTCCCGCCTGTGGCGGCGGGTGGCCACAGAGGTGCTGGCCGAGTACCCCGATCTGGAGGTGGAACATGTGTTGGTGGACGCGATGGCCATGCACCTGATCCGCCGACCCGGGGACTTCGACGTCATCGTGGCCGGCAACCTCTTCGGCGACATCCTCACCGACGAGGCGGCCATGCTGGCCGGCTCCATGGGCATGCTCCCCTCGGCCAGCCTGGGCGATAGCCCCAACCGGCACGGCCATCCCCGGGGCCTCTACGAGCCCATTCACGGCAGCGCGCCGGACATCGCGGGCCAGGGCATCGCCAATCCCCTGGCCGCTGTCCTGAGTGCCGCCCTGCTCCTCCGCTACAGCCTGGGCCTGGAACAGGAGGCCCAGGCCGTGGAACAGGCCGTGGCCCAGGTGCTGGACGAGGGGGTCCGCACCCCGGACATCGCCCACACAGGCACCGAGACCGTGACCACCCAGGTCATGGGCGACCTGGTGGTCCAGGCCCTGCGCGCGAGCGCGCCCGCCCCCTCCCAGATGCCATGACCCTCTCCTCCGTCCCCTCGGCCCCGGCCATGGAGGCCCGCGACACCCGCCTGCGCCAGCAGGTCCGCCTGTTGGGCAACCTCCTGGGCGAGATCCTGGTGGAACAGGAGGGGTGGGAGCTCTTCGCGCTGGAGGAGGAGATCCGCCGTCTGGCCAAGGCCCACCGGGCCGGGGACGGGGACGCGGCCAGCCGGATCCTGGCCCGAGTGGAGAACCTGGTGCAGGACCTGGACCAGGCCCTGGGGGTGCTCAAGGCCTTCACCACCTACTTCCAGTTGGTGAACCTGGCCGAGGAGGAACAACGGGTCCGGGTCTTGTGGCAGCGGGCCCTGGAGGCGGAACAGGCTGGCCGCCCCATGCGGGAGACCATCGCGGCCGCGGTCCAGACCCTGCACCGGGAGGGCCTGGGTCCCGAGGCCATCCAGGCCCTCCTCCAGGAGCTCACCATCATGCCCGTCTTCACGGCCCACCCCACCGAGGCCAAACGGCGGGCCATCCTCCTGAAGCTCCGGGACCTCTCCCAGCTCCTCCACGAGCTGGACTTCCACCGGCTGCTCCCCTCGGAGGAGCGGGCCCGGGTGGAGCAGATCCGGGAGATCATCGCCGCGCTCTGGCAGAGCGACGAGACCCGAGATCGCCGCCCTACGGTGATGGACGAGGTCCGGGAGGGGCTCTACTTCTTCGAGGCCACCTTGTTCGACCTGGTCCCCCTCATCTATCGGGAACTCCAGGCCGCCTTGGGCCAGTACTATCCGGGCATCTCCTTCCAGATCCCCCCCTTCCTGCGCTACGGCTCCTGGATGGGCGGGGACCGGGACGGAAACCCCTTCGTCACCCTGCAGGTCACCCAGGAGACCCTGCGGGAACACCAGCGCCGGGTGCTGCGCCTCTACGCGGCCCGGGTGGAGGCCCTGTACAACCACCTGACCATGGCCCGGACCCGGGTGGGCTTCAGCCCGGCCCTTCTGGAGAGCCTGGAGGCAGACCTGGCCCGGGTTCCCCAACAGGAACTGGAGGTGCTGGAGCGCTTCTCCCTGGAACCCTATCGCCAGAAGCTGATCCTCATGTACCGTCGGCTCATGGCCGCGGTGGAGGAGGCCCGCCACCCCTGGTCCGACCATGTCCACGACCCCCGGGCCTACCACCGGGCGGACGAGTTCCTCCACGACCTGGAGCTCATCCGGGAGAGCCTGCTCCAGAACCGAGGCGAACGGCTGGCCCAGGGGCGTCTGGCGGATCTCATCTGCCAGGTGCAGGTCTTCGGCTTCCATCTGGCCACCCTGGATCTCCGCCAGCACTCCTCCCGACACGGCCAGGCCCTGGCCGAGATCTTCCGGCGCTACCACCTGGCCGACGACTACCTGGCCCTGCCCGAGGAGGCCCGGATCCGGCTGCTGGCCCAGGAGATCGCGGCCCCCCGCCCCCTGACCGCCCGGCTGGACTTCACCGAGGCCACCAACGAGACCGTGGCCCTGTTTCGCCTGGTCCGAGAGGCCCATCAGCGGATCGGCCCCGAGGCTATCCAGACCTACATCATCAGCATGACCACCTCGGCGAGCCACGTGCTGGAGGTGCTCCTGTTGGCCAAGGACGCCGAGCTCTTCGGCGCCCTGGACGTGGTCCCCCTCTTCGAGACCATCCAGGACCTGGATGGGGCCCACCGGGTGATGGCCGCGCTCTTCGACATCCCCATCTACCGGGAGCACCTGGCCCGCCGAGACCGCCGCCAGCAGATCATGATCGGCTACAGCGATTCCAACAAGGATGGGGGCTATCTCCGGGCCAACTGGATGCTCTACCGGGCCCAGAAGGCCCTGGCCCAGACCTGCGACCACCATGGGGTCAAGCTCTGGCTCTTCCATGGCCGGGGCGGCTCCATCGGCCGGGGCGGTGGACCGGCCAACCGGGCCATCCTGGCCCAGCCTCCGGAATCGGTCCGGGGGCGCATCCGCCTGACCGAACAGGGAGAGGTGATCAGCAGCCGCTACAGCAACCCCCGCATCGCCCACCGCCACCTGGAACAACTGGTCAACGCGGTGCTCCTCTCCAGCGGGCGCCGTCCGGGCCTGCCCGCAGAGGAGCAGTGGGCATCGGTGTTGGAGGAAGCCAGCCGCTATGCCGAGGCCAAGTACCGGGCCCTGGTGGACCGCCCGGAGTTCCTGGCCTACTTCCACCAGGCCACCCCTATCGACGTGGTGGAGCTCCTGAACATCGGCTCTCGGCCCGCCCGCCGTCGCACCACCGAGGATGTCCGGGATCTGCGGGCCATCCCCTGGGTCTTCGCGTGGATCCAGTCCCGGGTCTACCTGCCCGGCTGGTATGGCCTGGGCACCGGGCTCACCCGTTGGATGGACGCGGGCTCGGAGCGGGAGGGCCGGCTGGAGATCCTGCGCCAGATGTACCGCCGCTGGCCCTTCTTCCGCACGGCCATCGACCTGGCCCAGGTGAGCCTGGGAGTGGCCGACATGCACATCGCCCAGGTCTACGCCCGGCTGGCCCAGCCCGAGATCCGGGAGCCCATCCTGGCCGACATCCTGGACGAATACCGGCGCTCGGTGCAGGCGGTGCTGGAGATCACCGGCCAGGAAACCCTGATGGAACGAGAGGGGTGGCTCCAGCGCAGCATCCGCCTGCGCAACCCCTACGTGGACCCGTTGCACTACATCCAGGTGGCCCTCATGGAGCGCTACCGAGAGGCCGCGGAGCCGGATCCCCGGCTGATCCAGGCCCTGCGGCTCTCGGTGAACGGCGTGGCCGCGGGGCTCCAGAACACGGGCTGATCCCGCTGTGCCCCCGCGGGGCTCTCCCGGTGGGCCCCCGAGCCGCCGGGAGTTCCGGGACGAGGAGCACGAAGCCATGGAGGAGAGAGTCCGTTGACCGAACGCACATCCGCCATCGACGGCCTGATCATCGACATCGCGGGGGTCCTCACCCTGGGTGGGGAGGCCATCCCGGGCGCGCGGGAGGCCCTCCAGGTCCTGCGGGCCCAGGGCCTGCCCCTGCGCTTCATGACCAACTCCACCATCTACTGCCGCCACACCCTCTACGAACGGTTGCGCCATCTGGGGTTCGCCCTGGAGATGGAGGAGCTGTTCACCGCGACCTACATGGCCGCCCAGTACCTGGCTGCCCAGGGGGCTCGGAACTACTATCCCCTGCTTCTGCCCGATGCCCAGCAGGAGTTCGCCGGGCTGGAGGTGGACGAGGAGCACCCGGAGTACGTGGTGGTGGGCGACATGGGGGCCAGCTTCACCTTCTCCCGGCTCAACAAGGCCTTTCGGGCCCTGCTCAACGGCGCCCAGCTGGTGGCCCTGCACAAGAAGCGCTTCTGGCGCACGCCCAGCGGCCTCTTCATGGACGCCGGCCCCTTTGTGGTGGCCCTGGAGTACGCCGCGGACGTGGGCGCGGTGGTGGTCGGCAAGCCCAGCCCAGCCTACTTCCGTCGAGTCCTGGAGGACATGGGGCTCCCGCCCCATCGGGTGGCCGTGGTGGGGGACGACATCGAGGCGGACGTCCGGGGGGCCCAGCGGATCGGCCTCCAGGGCTGGCTGGTCAAGACCGGCAAGTTCCGCCGGGAGGACCTGGGCCGGGGCATCTGGCCCGACCGGGTCTTCGAGAGCTTCGCGGAGATGGTGGAGGCCTTGACCGGGGAACCCATCCCCGTGCCCATGGAGACATGACCCGGGGCCTGGGACCCCCGACCCACCGTCAGCACCCCGTGCGACCTACCCGTATCCCACCCCCGACCTGCAGCGAGGCACAGCCATGAGTGGGCAACCGACCATCTTCCTGTACGACACC